>JADGBS010000027.1 GCA_015231325.1 Oligoflexia bacterium
CAAAATCCTCATGATAAAAATTTATTTTGCCGGGGACTTAACTTGGATTACGATCCGACCTATTTAAAAACCACTTGCGCACCTAGTAAAGGGCAGTGTAAATATGCCTTTGCAAAGATTAGGGATGCTGGTTTTTATGATGGCCCTGATGATAGTGCAACTTCTACCTTGCCAACAGTACCTTTAGTGGATATTAATGGGGATGATTTTACGGTGATGACCCATCCGACGCCTTCCCAGGAGGATCTGACAGTAAAAAATGCACTTAATATGAGGAAGTGTTTACCTGACAATGGAGTTGTTTACTCCCGTTCACTAAATAATTTCCGAGAGTTGATTTTCGACGATAATGACATCTCTAGTGTATCTGCAGTAGGTTATAATAATAAAATACTGTCTTTGATCAATGACAGCGTGCAAAACGATTATTATTATCGGGGACCATATCGTCTGATTTCTGTAGGAAGTTGGGCCTTACCTACGGCGGTGGCAATAGGTGAAAATGCTATTTTCAAAGGAACTTTTGACAATTCCAATGATCTTAATCGTGGAGCGTTTTCTTTCCTTTTTCCACGCGCGGGAAAGCTAACATTGGATAAGAATATTTCGTACGTTGGTAGCGACGATCCGCTAATGGTGAGTTCTTCTGCTTCTACCCCTATTCCTCGCGCTGTAGAATTTTTGCCTGCTGCTGGAGAAAGTAAATGGATGGACGGTTGTAATATTAGGGTTTCATACTATGATAGCATCAGTAATGAAGGTATTGGCTCTTGTAACGTCACCGCTGCTATAGAATTAGTTGTGATCAACAAAGAAACAGGTGCAGAGGAAGCAGTCGAGTTGTATAGTAAAAGCGATATTAAGTTGCAGTTACTACGTAGAAGTAAGACAGACTATACTGGAAAAGAAACCCTGTATCAGAGCATGCGTTCATGTGTATCTAGTCGGAGTTGCCCTGCTGACCACTGCTGTTACAATTATCGTTGCTGGTCAAAGTCCTTGATTTCCCAGTGTCCTGATGATGCTACCAGCGAGGGCAATTTGCAGGTAGGAGATATTTGCACTACAGATTATCAATGTGCAAGTTTGTGTTGTAATTCCGCTAGTGGTAGGTGTGCAGTGAACGATTCTACTATAAGCCCACCGGTTAGCTGTTCTAAATCTCCGGGGGACAACTGTGTTGCCAGGGAGTGGTGTAGGCAAGAGAGTATTAAAAATTGCATGATTGTACTAACCGGACGTGATGTTAATGGGACAACAACTTGCGCATTACGATGTTATAATCAGTTGGTGCATGGCACCTGTGTTGACGGGAAGTGTATAGCACCGACTAGACCCGTAGTTCCTAGTTTCGATCCTGCACACCCTGATTGTAGAGACGCTAAAGATCCACCGCTAATACTATAGGCCATAGGAGACCTAGGAGGTGTTTGAAAGATGCAACCTGAAAATTACTATGTACGTAACTTGCCTACTTTGAGCACAATCAACCGGGCGTTAATCATTGTCTGCGCTGCCATCTTTGTTTTACAGTCAATATTAACGTTATTTTTTGACTCACATGTTCTTACACATTTTTTAGGGCTTTCTAAAAACATGTTTTTACAGGGACATCTTTATCAGATTTTTACTTACCCATTTCCTCAAAATGACCTTCTCAGTTTCGTTTTCAATGCCTTGATATTGTGGTTTATTGGTAGCGAAATAGAGAGAAGCTGGGGTAGTCTTCTTTATTTAGGCATGTTATTAACTGCAACCGTGGCGGCGGCATTGTGTTATCTTTTAGTGATTACTTGCTTTTTCTCTAGTGACCAGGCAATCACTGCACTCCCCATGTTGGGGATCACTGGTATCTGTTCAGCGTTATTATTGATATACAGCTTGTTCTATGGCGAAAGAATTCTGTCGTTTATGCTGATTTTTCCCATGAAGGCAAAGTATTTTTGTTGGTTGCTGTTGGCCATGGAGTTTTATTTTGGAATTTTCTCTTACTACGCGAAGTCCTCCTGGGGACATCTGGGGGCAATGCTGGGTGCATTCCTCTTTTTGAAATTTGGGTTGAAGAGTTATTTGCTTTTATGTAAAGTTTTATCGAAAATTTATTTTAAAAGAAGTCGTCCCAGTTTTCGCAGTCGGCCTAGTTCATGCCGTCCAGAAGAAAGATTAAATCTTTTTCGTGATACATCCCACTTACGCTTGCTAAAAAACGAAGAAGATGATAGCAACGGTTCCAATGATATTAATGAGACTAATGGGAAAGGAAAAGATAAAGGAACTAAGTATTGGCAATAAACTAGACGATAAATTAGGCGATAAACTAAATTAGACCAAGGAGAGAGTGTATTTTGCAAGAGCAACTGTTGACCTGTTTTGTCCATCCACCGGTGGCGAGTAACACCTTTTTCGTTAGCTTAGAGGGAATAGAAGGGGCCGGAAAAAGCACACAAGTAAAAGGCCTGGTGGAGTATTGGTCGGATCCTAAACATGGAAATTATCGAGTAATAACGTTGCGGGAACCAGGAGGGACTGATTTTGGAGAGGCCCTGAGACGAGCAATTCTCAACCAGCAAACCCCATTAACTCCGCTGGCCGAGGCCTATCTTTTCGCATCTGCTAGGGCACAATTATTAGTAGAAAAAATTTTACCGGCGTTATTGATGCCTAATACTATAGTCTTGTTAGACAGATATATAGACAGTTCTCTTTCCTATCAAGGAGAAGGCAGTGGACTAGGCATCGATAATATATTGAAGATTCACTCGATTTATCCGCTATATTTCATTCCTCACATTACGTTCTATTTACAAATAACCCCAGAACTTTCGTTTGAACGTCAGCTATTGCGACAGCAAAAATCAACCACGATACCGACTACCGGTTCTGGTACCAGTGATTATTTTGAGCGACAGTCTGTTACTTTTTACCGCAAATTGGCACAAGGAATGACCAAGTCCGTTGAATTATTTCCCGAACGCATAAGGGTGATACCGGGGAATTTGTCCGTAGATGAGGTGTTTGCTGCGATGATTGAGCAATGGGAGTTGTTTATTGGTGGTGGGGGAAGGAGATTGTGAATTGAAATCATTCGATTGGAATCTTGATTGGCAGGAGTTATTGTTTAGACGGTGGCAAGAGAAGCGGTTGGCCCATTTCTATTTATTACAATTGAATGATGATTCTGTTACGAAGAATATACACACAGATGCAGATCAGAGAAGAGATTTTTTACGGATGTGGATGCATGGATTTTTGGAAAAAGTGCTTGCTGGTCGGAAGATCTCTTCTTTGCAACAGCTACATCACCCGGACATTCTATATATTTCGATGAATGATCAGGCATCTTCTTCAGGTCAGTTGGGTCAGGAGTATCGAATCAAAGATTTCGAGGAGTTTTTTCATTTTTTAAACTTTTCTCCTTGGGAATTAAGTGGGAGAATAGTCATCGTAGAGGATATCCAGTTTATTGGTGAAATTTTGGCCAATAAGATGTTGAAGATTCTAGAGAATCCTGCTCCAGGGTCAGTCATTTTTTTTTTACAAAGCGTTACCGCGCGGTTACTTCCTACCTTGGAGGGACGGGCGTTGACAGTCAAACTGCGACGGCCACTAGAAAAACTAGAGAAAGCAGATGATCGACGGGAAGTTGAGATCGATGACAGAGCATTGCAAAGGATTTTTCAGATTGTATCGGAGAAAAGGCCAGAGGCCCTTAGCGAGGTAGCCGAAATTTTCAAACGTGATCCGAAATTGTACAATCAAGCAGTGGCCACTGCGATCACCAAAGAACAGGAGTATATAGAATCAGGCGTTGGGAAGGCGCATGCGTACGAAAGAAAAGAAAAGTTTTTGCAACGGTTGAAGTGGATTATCGAGGTTGCGCCGTATCATCTTGGGGCAAGCGAGCGTGCCAGGGGTTTTTTGGAATTGTTTAAAGTTTAAAGTTAGATATAGAGAGATACAGAAAAATGAGCGATAACATTAATGTAAATAGTGGTAGTGGTAATGGTATTGACGCGAATATGGAGACAGGGACGGAAAGGGATACCGATGATGGCCACCTGGACGATGTCGATTACGAAGAGACAGAAGGGGAACCGTTTTTTGATGTGGAGGGAGACGGAGAAGAACTTTCCAAATTCAAAGAAGGACAGGTACTGACGTTTGTTAGGGTACGATTCCCAGGAAATCCGAAGGCCCTACCATTTTATGTTGGAAAGCGCAAGGTGTTGTATGGTCAAAAGGTGATTGCCATGAGCGATAGGGGTGTAGCAGTCGGATATGTCAATTCTTTTCCCTATCAGGTGGTTTACAATAAATCGCTTTTGCCAATTAGAAATATTATCAAGGTGGCCAGTGATCAGGATTTAGAGAAGGAAGCGGCCGTGGCAGCACGTGCTAGGGAAGCACGAGTAATTTGTGAAAAGTATGTAGATCGTCTGCAACTCGACATGGAGTTAACGCATGTGGAGTACACCCAATTTGGCAAGAAAGCAGTGTTTTATTTTACTGCCCCTGGAAGAGTGGATTTCAGAGAGTTAGTTAAGCTCCTAGTAGCAGATTTAAAGATGCGTATTGAGCTGCGACAAATTTATGTGCGGGATCGTCCGGCGGCAATTGGAGGACTAGGTCCTTGTGGAAGACAGATGTGTTGCAACAGTTTTTTAGATAAATACGGTTACGTAAATATAAAAATGGCAAAGAACCAAAATTTGACACTTTCCTCTAATAAATTAAATGGAGTTTGTGGGCAACTTAAGTGCTGCATTCAATATGAGGATGATGTTTATACTCAGAAGAAGGGGAAACTTCCGGAAGTTGGACAATTTATTAAAACCAAAAATGGGGATATTGGAATAGTAGAGAAATTGCATATTCTTTGTGAGCAGTTTGAAATGTTGACCGACAAAGGGAAACGTCGGCGGTACGTGGCCAGTCAATATGACCATAACGCTGGTAATCCAGAGACGATCCCAAGTGAGAGATTAAAATTTGATACAAAGTTTGAATATATTGCAGATGAAACTTTCACTGTAATAGGATTAGATGTAAATTAAATAAATTTGGAATGACCCATTAAATTGTCACTGTGCAAATTATTTTGAAATATCATATATCATAGATAAATTGTTTTTTAATAAATAAAAGAAGTTGTCTTTTACCAAAATACAATTTAACTACTTAATTTTTAAGAGTCACATCCCATTTGCGAAATTCTATCAGTGGTGTTGTGAATGCAGGAAGTTTGTCTGAAGTTTGATAAGGATAGTTACTTTTTCCCGCTGTTGATTTTGCCCCCCGGGAGATCGTTTTAGATTAGAATAATTAAAGATTGAATAAGCATGAATGAATAATAATGAAAAATAAAAAAGGGAGTAGTTTGCAATGAGACTGATGGCGAAAACAAGAAACATTGGTATTTCTGCCCACATCGATTCTGGAAAAACCACATTGACTGAAAGGGTTCTTTTTTACACTCGTAAAATTCATAAAATCGAAGAAGTTAAGGGTGGCGGTGCTGGTGCAACCATGGATTTTATGGAGTTAGAGAGAGAGAAAGGAATTACCATCACTTCTGCTGCAACTACTGTTTATTGGGGAGGTGCTACTGGCGAGGGAATCACTTACGCTGAGGGTGACGGCAAAGATATTAAGATCAACATTATTGATACTCCTGGCCATGTCGATTTCACTGTAGAAGTGGAGCGCTCGTTGCGAGTGTTGGATGGAGCGGTGCTGGTGCTCTGCGGAGTAGCAGGAGTGCAGTCACAGTCGATAACTGTAGATCGTCAGATGAAGCGCTATCGCGTTCCTCGGTTAGCATTTATTAACAAGATGGATCGTATGGGGGCCAATGCGTATAAGGCAGCGGCTTCGCTTAAAGATAAGTTAGGTTTGAACGCTGTTTTAATGCAGATTCCTATTGGCGCTGAAGATTGTTTTAATGGGGTTATAGACCTGATTACTATGAAGGCCGTACATTTCGACGGTGACAATGGTGAAAAAGTACGCAGCATAATAATTCCTGCCAAGATGAGAGAGGCGGCCGAAGAGTATCGCGAGATTATGCTGGATGCCATTAGTGAGTATGATGATCAAATGACTGAGGATCTGTTGGATGGAAGGCCAATAACTGAAGAGGCAATTCATCGTGCGATATACAAGGGAGTAAATAGTTTAAAACTAGTGCCGGTGTTCATCGGTTCCGCTTTTAAGAATAAAGGGGTGCAGTTGCTGTTGGATGCGGTGGGCCGTTATTTGCCATCTCCGCTTACGAGGACAAAACCGCAGGCCAATGATAACAAAAATAATACTCGGATAGAGCTGCTTCCAGATAATACGCTCCCTCTAGTGGCCATGGCCTTTAAGATCACTGAGGATCCATTTGGACAATTAACTTACACTCGTATTTATCAAGGAACCTTGACGAAAGGAGATACGCTCTATAACACTCGTACTGGCAAAAAGGTGCGTGTAGGAAGAATTGTGCGTATGCATGCCGATGAAAGAGACAATATCGATTCCGCTGGTGCAGGTGACATTATTGCGATGGTAGGGGTTGATTGCGCTTCTGGAGATACCTTTGTTGGTAATGACGATATCATGCATATTTCATGTGAAGGAATGTTCGTTCCTGATCCAGTTATTGAACTTTCTGTTAAAAGTAAAGATAAGGAGCATCTTGCACGGATGTCGAAGGGACTGTCGCGTTTTGTAAAAGAGGATCCTACCTTTCGTGTTTTTACAGACGAAGAATCAGGGGAGACCAGAATTGCGGGAATGGGAGAGTTGCACTTGGAGATTTACGTCGAGCGACTACGTCGCGAATACAAAGCGGACGTAGAAGTTGGTGCTCCACAGGTTAATTATCGAGAGACAATTACAAAAGAGGCAAAGTACGACTACACTCACAAAAAGCAATCTGGTGGTGCCGGTCAATACGCTCATGTGGTGGGAAGGATTCGCCCCTTAGTGGATGAGAATAAAGACCGTAGCGAGCAGATTTTCAAATTTAATAACAAAATAAAGGGTGGGGTGATTCCTACAGAGTTCATACCTTCTTGTAATAAAGGTTTTGAAGATGTAATGGGTAAAGGACCACTTGCCGCTTTTCCTTTGGTGGACATTGAGGTATTCTTGGAGGACGGTCGTTACCACGAGGTGGACTCTTCGGATATGGCCTTTAGAATTGCTGCCAGAATGGCCCTGCGTCAAGCGGTGAAAGATGCCTCTCCACGTTTGTTGGAACCATTGATGAAAGTGGAGGTTGAGACCCCTGATGAATATCAGGGTTTTGTAATTGGCGATCTTTCGTCTCGTCGTGGGATGATTCAAGGCTCAGAAACGAATGAGGATACTGGACTTACGGTGATATTGGCATATGTTCCATTGTCATCAATGTTCGGATATTCTACAGACCTCCGATCAGGAACCGCTGGTAAGGCCACCTATAGCATGGAGTTTTACAAGTACGCCCAATGCCCAAGTGATTTGGAAGAGAAAGTCAAAAAAGCGCGCGCAGAAAAAGTGGCGGAGGGATTTAGAGACTAGTTCAAGATTATCAAAGGAGTGGGGCCGATGATGCAGCAGCGTTTCGATGTCAAAGTATTGGATCAAGCAATTAAGAAAGTTCCAAATTTCCCTAAAGAAGGAATTCTTTTCTATGACATAACCAGCATATTCATCAACCCCCCAGTCTATCGCATGGTGATAGAAGAGATGCTGGCCCGTTACCAAGATCAACGAGTGGATGGCGTGGTTGCCATTGAAAGTAGGGGGTTTCTGTTAGGATCCTGTTTTGCCCTAGAGCGACAAGTGCCTATGGTGCTTGCTCGCAAAAAAGGAAAATTACCGCGCCCGACCATCGGGCGCAGTTATTCCCTAGAGTATGGAAATGCGACATTAGAAATGCACCAAGAAGATTTGCTTCCAGGAAGACACTGGTTGATTGTTGATGATTTGATCGCTACTGGAGGGACGCTGGATGCTGTAGCACGGATGATTGAAGAGAGTGGTTCCTATGTAGCAGGGATTTTTTCGATTGTAGGGCTGCCATTTCTCAATTACGCAAAAAAGATCGGCCAGTATAAACCCATAACTTTGATCGATTATCACGGGGAGTAAGTCTTTGCTACTAACAAAATGGTGATTAATGTCGGCGAGAAAGTCCTTCCAATTTTTTTACATATTGATCAAAATCTCTAATCAATACTCTCGCGACACCGCTTTCTATTGCCGCTTTGGCGACAGCTGGTGCTACCCAAGTTAGAACACGGTAATCAAATGGTTTGGGAATCAAATATTCTTTTCCGAAGGAAAACTTTTTACCTTCATATGCCTTGGATACTTCCGCAGGTACGGATTCTTTGGCCAGTTTGGCGAGAGCATGTACCGCTGCGATCTTCATCTGATCGTTAATTTTGCTGGCGCGCACATCTAGCGCCCCTCTGAAGATAAAGGGAAAGCCCAGGACGTTGTTTACTTGGTTGGGATAGTCAGAGCGTCCAGTGGCCACCAATGCATCTGGGGAAACTGCCAATACTTCAGAGGGAAAGATTTCCGGAACAGGGTTGGCCATTGCAAAGACGATCGGTTCTTTGGCCATGCTTTTGATCATCTCTGGTTTAACTATTCCGCGAGCAGAAACGCCAATGAAGACATCCGCACCTACCATGGCATCAGCAAGAGTGCGCGCCTTAGTCTCAACGGCAAAAAGCTCTTTGTATTTGTTCATGCCATGGGTACGTCCTTTGTAAACCACGCCTGTAGAATCTACCATCAGTACATTTTCTATTCTCACGCCCATTTTTAAAAACATCTTCGCACAGGCCACGGCCGCCGCTCCTGCCCCGCTAAAGACAACCTTAGCATCAGAAATTTTTTTACCAACGATTTCCAAGGCGTTTAGAAGGCCTGCGCTGGCAATAATTGCGGTACCATGCTGGTCGTCATGGAAAACAGGAATATCCATGATTTCAATTAATTTTTCTTCAATTTCAAAGCACTCCGGTGCCTTGATATCTTCAAGGTTGATTCCGCCAAAAGTAGGTTCAAGCGCTTTGACGATTGAGACTATTTTTTGAGGATCGCTTTCATTGATTTCTATATCAAAAACATCCACATCTGCGAAACGTTTAAAAAGTACCCCCTTACCTTCCATCACCGGTTTTCCAGCAAGCGCACCTATATTTCCCAATCCCAGGACTGCGGTACCATTGGAAACCACTGCTACCAAGTTTCCTTTAGTGGTGTACTTATATGCATCATCCGGGTTTTTAGCAATTTCTAGGCAAGGATCGGCCACACCTGGGGTATATGCCATGGACAATTCTTTGGCGGTAGAGCAAGGCTTGCTGGAAATCACCTCGATCTTCCCAGGTCGGCCTTCGGAGTGATAGGCGAGAGCGTTTTGAGTGATTTTATTAATTTGATCATTTTGGTTTGTACAGCAGCAACTTTTACTACTTTCACAACTTTTTTGGTCCATTGTTACTCCTATGAGTATTTTCACCTCATTAAAGGTTTATAAAGTTTAAAAAAGATCGATAAGTTCTATCGATACATTCCATTGGTACGTCCTATTGATTACTGAATATACTACTAATACTACAAGGAGACTACTTATGACCACCTCTAGCGCAAATAGTAACAACAGCAATAGTAATAGCAGCAATAGTAGTGGGAGCAACAGAAAGGTCGTGCTAAAAAAAGGGGAAGTATTGATTCACGAAGGTACCAAGGGAAATAATTTTTTTTGGTTACAGGAGGGGGCGTTAGGTGTGTATAAGCGATGCAATAACTATCGTAAGCATATCGGGGATATTTATAAGGGCGAATTAGTAGGTGAAATGGCCTTTTTGGATCGGGAGGCACGTTCGGCAACCGTAGTAGCAATGTCGGACTGCGAATTAATCGAGATTCCGGGAGCGAAATTTGATGAGATTTTTAGCTCTCTTCCTACTTGGTATCAAGCACTGATCAAAACCATGCTTGCTCGCTTGCGACGTGCCAATAACAAACTGGCCCTCTACGCCAGTGAATTGGAGGAGAAGTCGAATAATAATGGTGGTACTAATGGTAATAATAAAGGGGGAGAGGATGCGCCCTCAGCGGTAAAAAGTGAGTCTAACAGTTCATCAGATACTTCTGTAAATACTTCTGTGGATGCTTCTGAGGATACACCTGTGCCATCACTGGCACATCCGTACGAGCAAAAATCATCAAAATAACGCAAAATAAATCAAAATAATCAAAATAATCAAAATAATCTAGGTTAAATAAGACAAATAGGTTAAATAATTTAGATAATAAACGGGTGTAACAATATATTATTTTGTCTTTGGAGAAAGTTGGAGCAAGTATGAAGACAGCAGTTGCTTTATTGGGGGCCACGGGCCCAGTTGGTCAAAAGATAGTTGCAATGCTGGAGGGACATGCAGATTTTTATTTAGCAGAAATCGCTTCCTCTTCAAAAAATATTGGAAAAAAGTACGGTGAAGTTGTGCATTGGCGTGAGGTGCGCCCTCTCTCAGTTGAGGTACAGGAATTACGAATGAAATCAGCGGAGGATATCAGCTCCAGTTATGTACTGTCAGCACTACCCTCTGAGGTTGCAAAGGAGTTAGAACCAAAACTGGCAGCCAGAGGTCTCCATGTTTTTAGCAATGCGAGTGCGATGCGTATGGATGAGCGAGTTCCATTACTAATACCAGAGATTAATCGTCCCGCACTGGCCATCACTAAGTCACAAACCACCCCCGGAAAAATTATAACCAATCCCAATTGCACGACAGTGTTTTTTGTTTCTGCAATTGCGCCTTTGATTGAACAAGGAGTAGGTGCAGGGGTGGAGTACATCTCGCTCACTACTATGCAGGCCATTAGTGGAGCGGGTTACCCTGGGGTGTCTGCATTGGATATCTTTGGCAATGTTGTTCCCCATATTGAACAGGAAGAGAAAAAGATCTGTGCGGAGAGTAATAAGATCTTATCAACCTCAGGGTTGGCGCATACTAAAAATATTCAACTGAAGATATCTGCCAACGTCAATCGAGTACCAGTAATCAATGGTCATACTCTGGTTATTCATCTCTATTTTAATAGGCCAGCATCTGTGGAAGAGGTCCGGGCAGCTTACGACGAATGGCAGCGACGCTATCCCCAGCTTTTTGCTTTCTATCAAGAACCAGATCGACCACGACCTCTCTACGATTTGACTCCATACGATCAAAAAATCCATATCGGTAAAATTCGCCAAGGCGCCAGTGATCGTATCATTACGTTAGTGGCCATGGGGCATAATTTGGTTAGAGGTGCTGCCGGCGCTGCAATTTTAAATTTGGAAGCAGGGTATCGACATCTATGTTGAAAGTAGCAAAGTTTGGTGGTACTAGTGTCGGTACTGCAGAATCAATTCATAAGATTGCGACAATTGTTGCTGCTGATCCAGAGATCGCCGTGGTGGTGGTAAGCGCCACTGCCGGTACTACTAACCAACTTCAGGAATTATTACACAATTTAAAAGCAGGTAGTTTGGACAAGGTTAAAACTATCTTCACGGCAATAAAAAAGAGACATCTAGATTTGGTGCATAATTTGTCCCTTGATAAGGAACGAGCAGCAGCAGAAGTTCAAGAGGTGATCTCAGCGTTGGAACATCTAATTTTGAGCAGAGCAGGGGGGCCAACAGGGGATTACAGTGATAGTTTCCGAGATTCCTTGTTAGGCCTTGGAGAAAAGCTTTCTGTTCTAATCGTAGCAGGCCACCTACGAAAACAAACACAAAAAAAAATACATTATGTGCGTGCCGAAGAAGTGATTATTACTGATGATTGCTTTGGTTGTGCCAATCCACTTAGTTCGCTAATTCAGGAAAACGTTAGAACAAAAATACTTCCTTACTGTATGGCCACTTCTGGCCTAGTCATAACCGAAGGATATCTGGGGGCAACCGTTGACGGGATATCGACTACCTTAGGGCGAGGGGGTAGCGATTATACGGCGGCCTTACTTGCTCGTGCCTTAGATGATTTGGCCCCAGAACAATTTCAATTACAGATACAATTGCAAATCTGGACAGATGTTAGCGGAATTTTTACCGCTGATCCCCGAATTGTCCCAGCAGCGCGACCGTTAAGGCAACTTTCACGGTTCGTAGCAGCAGAACTTGCCTATTGGGGAGCAAAGGTTTTGCACCCAGCAACGTTGTTGCCTTTACTCGATACTAATGTCGACATTTGGGTGAAAAACACCTTTGCAACAGAGGAGGAAGGGACGCTAATTCAGAGCAAAAATTCAACCGAGAGCAAGGTAGAGGCCATTACGCTTCGACGAGCGCAAAGTTTAGTTACATTGTCGCGGGTAAAAAGGCATGACACGTATGGATTTTTAGCAAAGATTTTTAATCTGCTGACTAGTTTTAAAATCAGTGTAGACCACGTTACTACTAGTGAAATCAGTACTTCTTTTACCGTTTATGACACATCACTTTTAGATACCGCAGTGATTGAAAAACTTTCTGAATTAGCAGAAGTACAGATTGAAAATAATCTCTGTTTGGTCTCGATGATTGGTAACAATCTGATCGAAATTCAGGATTTACTTGGCCCAATATCAAAAACATTAGCATTGATCGGTCAAAGGCATAATCATAAGTATGTTTTACGGTCGATGTACTTGGGGGCCGGTTCTAATAATATTTCTTTTTTAGTTGATGAAAAGATAGCTGAAACGATAATATTAGAATTGCACCGTTATTACCTAGAAAAATGCTGACCTGCCCGTCGGTAAAAGGAGCGGACATAGTGAAAGTTCTGATCAATTCTTTTATAAAAATTATTTTTTTGTCGCTTATTGGCGCCACTACTGGTTTCGCTGTTACTGGTCCAAAAAACATTACCTTTGGTTTTGAGAACAAAGAGGTTTTTCCCTGGTACATCGGAAATGATGACAAAATGGGGGAGTATCCAGGCGTAATGGTAGAAACCATGCGCGAAGTGGCCGCGGAAATGGGAGTAAAACTGGAATTAAAGAGAATGCCATGGACTAGATGCCTCTTGGAGATAAAGTCAGGAGACTTAAATGCTACATTTAGTGGTAGTTTTAAAAAGGATCGCTTAGAGAATGGAGTTTATCCCCATCGGAATCAAAATCTAGAAGATTTAGATAAAGATAGGCACTTGCATATTACGTCTTACGTTTTATATCGAAAAAAATATGATGATTTCCCTCATGTCAAATGGGATGGGAATACGATTAATGGAATCAGTGCGAAAAGCAAAATTGGGGTTCCAAAAGGGTACTCCATAATAGATGATTTAGTAAAAAAATATCAAATAGATCCAGCGCATATTGAGGAAAGTCCGCAGACTATCCACGATTTCAAAAAATTACTTTCTGGGAGAGTTGCTTTGGCGGCGGCACTAGAAGATACAGGGGACGTTTATCTGTCACAGGATAAAGAAATAAATAAATGGATCGAAAAATTGTCACCACCCCTTGTTAAAAAAGAATATTTTTTAATCTTTTCGCACCAATTTTATAATAAATATCCACAATTTGCAGAGGCCTTTTGGGATCGGCTGGTAATATTCAGAAAATCGGCAAAATTTCAAAATCTTCGAGACAAATATAATAAAAATTTTTTAAACAAAGAGTGAGCGTGTGACGGTGAAGAAAATAAACATCGGACTAATCGGTACTGGAAAAACCGGAATAAAAATCAGAGAACTGATCGAAAATAATCATAATATGCGCCAAGATTTCGCTTTGGCATGCTCGTTCGATATCAACCATCGGATAGAAGATAACCTAGATCAATTGCTCCTCTGTGATATTGTAATTGTTTTTGTTCCAGGCAACGCAAATTTACAGTTTATTCCCATTCTAATAGAGAATAAAAAAGCAGCAATTTTTGGGAGTACAGGTTTTGAATGGCCGACAAGATTGAGTGAGCAGTTAATTGCGCGTTCACTTACCTGGTGTTGGTCTTCCAATTTCAGTTTGGGAATGTTGATCCTAAAACGAGCAATTAAAATACTGGGTGAAGGATTATCATATTCTACGTCTTTTCCTAAAATAGAAATCGAGGAAACTCATCATATTCATAAAAAAGATGCACCCAGTGGTACGGCATTGCGCTGGAAAGAATGGTTGATCGAGGGGGCGGCGGCGGGGGGAGCGGCGGCGGCAGAACTTTCAATTCCCATCGTTAGTCATCGTCAGGGAGAAGTTCTCGGTCGACATCAGTTAACTATTGAAAGTGCTTGTGAAAAAATTTTTTTAAGTCATGATGCGTTAGATCGTACGCTTTTTGCTGAAGGAGCACTGTTTGCTGCGCGCAAGTTGTATCAATGCAAGACACCGCGAGGGTTAATTACCTTCGATCAATTAATCAATTAATCAATTAATGGATTGACCGATTATGAGTTATTTCTTTTTTATTAGCAGCCGCGTCAGTGCATGCTTTTTATAGCTGTCAGTAATCCGTTGCCATAATGATATACTCGGATCTTTGTGAACGTCATTGTCTTTTATGTGAAATTTTTCTAGTTCTTTAGTGGCATTAACCTCTTCCTTTACATCAGATGTTTTTGCGGCCTTTGGAAAATCAAAATCAAATTTCATCCCCGCCGGTCCTCTGTCTGCACTGGCGTCCTGTGCTGCTGCAGGTACAGTGTCCTTAGTAGTAGTACTGGTAGCAGTTTTGGCCTTTCTTGCAGCATCGTCATCGGTTTTTTTGTCAGAGGTATCTGGGATTGGACCGAATCCACCCAAAATACCTCCTTCGTTCATAAATTTATTCGCTCCACCACCCATGGCCATAAATTTATTAATTCCTCCAACCATTTTTTCTCGGAATGCATCTGCTTCTGCATTAAAATCTATAGGTGCTTTATTATTCTTTTTTAAGTGTTCGTTCAGCTGGTTTTGCATTTTTTTGAGTCCTTTGAGTCGAGCGAACGCTTGATTGAGCGAAACTCCCTGAAATGTATAGCCTTTTTTAGCTGGATCGTATGTAGGTATTACATCCGCTAGATTCAGGTCCTCTGCACTTACGCCACCTTGAGTTGAGAGTTTAAAGCGCATCTGTCCGCTTTTAATACACTCGGCAAGGTTGGTACTACTACAATCGACAGGTTTATTATCTTTTTTAACTTCAGAGATAAAATCATTGAGCATTGATTCCGGAATAAACACGGAATCGTATAAATTAGCGTTAGCACCACTGTTTGTGACGCCAGATCGAACTACCTTTACACCGTCGAAGGTATAGCACACATCCTCCTTAAATAATCTATTGTTAGTGAATACAGATATTACCGCATCCACTTGTTTTTTGCGCTTTTCCACTTCTGCAAAAGTAACAGCGGCACAAACTATTAATCCTATAGCAAGTAATGCACTAATTGAGGCCATTACGACTCTACTAGTGGCAGTTGTAACCATGCCATTATGATAATGCAAATAGATTGCTGCTCCTATAGACATTGCAAGACAAAGTACAATCCCCCCGAGAGGTCGTGATATGTTTACAAGTTTGTTATTTCCCTGACTTTCATCTGCCATAACCGAAAGTGGTGATGCCAAAGATAGAAACTTTTCTATAAATAATTTCACTAGTGGATTAACCTTAGTGCTGGCCGCACTTTTAGTGCTGGCCGCACAATCATGGTTGCGGGCATATTTTTGATCTTTTTGCATTGGCGATGAGGATGATGAAAATGAATTAAAAAAATCTCGCAGCATTGGTCCCACAATTATACCTATACAGACGTTGGACGCTATGATTGCTGCTAATGGTGCAGATACCGCCTGACAAGTTGCGGCAGAGGCGGCAGAGGTGCCCGCTGCTGCCCCTGCAGTTGCTACTTCCGCGCCAATTTCAAGATAGGCGACAACGGCCGTTGCGACGAACATGACCACTGCCAAACAATAGAAAGTGAGCTTAGATATTAAAACATCCCTTGCAGTCCCCAATCCCGTAGACATTTTATTAAAGTATGTTCCAATTTGACCTGTTTCGTTCTTATTTATCGCTTTATCTAAATTTTCTAAAGAACTCAGACCACTTGAAAAATCGTTGTCATTTTTTAAATCGCTCATTAAATTGCCGTAGGCCACTTGTAATACAATCGTGTTGGCAATTTCCGACAGGAAAAGGATAACTCCCGTAAAATTATACATAAATGCTGAAGGAATGACCCAAAGTGTGGGACAGGTTACCAGCAGAAATGCTGACATCATTCCTATTACTAACATCACAATCCATGAGTACCAGGCCTGCCCTGAGTCTAAACTGTTCCATTGACCACCGTCTGTCTTTTCAAAACTAGTGGTCAACGAATTCCTTGTGCTTCCTGCAGGAAAATAGTTTTTACAATCACTCTCACTAAATCCTTGTTTTTTACACGCTTCTATCAAAGCATTTCTATCAATAACTGGACACTTTACTTCAATTTTTCCAGTTTTAGCACTAGGAGCGCTAGGAGCAGTAGTGCTTGCACTGACAGTACTAGCAGTAACAGTGCTGCCACCAGCAAATGCAGTACCTATTTGATTACAGAATATTGTTACTGATAACAAAACAGGCAAAAGACAGCTATAGAATGTTTTACAGAATGTTTTCATATAAAGGCCTCTTGGCAAAAATCAATAAAAGCAATATGGTTAAATACAAAAAATGATATTCATTTTAATTATACCAAAGTTATGACAGTGGTGTAGAATATTTTTCAAAGTAATGTTGTAAAAAATTACGATCAAGTATTCGGAATCCCAGTTATTGCTATTATGTCTACTGATTGATATTAAATGAATATGAAGATGAATATGAAGATGAAAAAAGAACACACTTCTTGGCTAGAAGATTTTCTGGAAAACTGCCGTAAGTCCAATCGGTCCGAATATACCATTATAAATTATCGTTGTGACGTTTTGAAATATATTCGTTGGTTTGAACACAACTATCCTAATGGTCAACTTTTGAATCGTGCTAATGTTCAAACCATCTCCAAATATCACTCGTTTTTGAAAAATCTGGAAGAAAAAGATCCGCATGATCACCGAGAATTTGGAATTAAAAATAAATTTCTTAGACCACTCAGACCTTTGAAAAATATTTACCGCAAAGTTGTATCACGTTTTCGTAAACATAAAACTACTTCACAACCGACTGGATCTCCCATTTTAAGGCATAATGCTCAGGAACTAGCAGTTGCATCTCGACGTCGTCATCTCTCTGCAATTAAAAATTTTTATGAATTTTTGAAGCAATCCAACGAAGATAGCAATCGTTTATTTACCAATAACCCAGTGAAATCGAAGATTCATGGAATTCGACTCAAAGATGAGGATACTATCCCTACTAAATTGTTGACAGTCGAAGATTGGCTGGCCATCGACAATGAGGCCACGAAAATAAAAGAACGTTTTATAGTGCATATGCTCTATTATGGTGGATTACGTTTAAGTGAGTTGACTAAATTGAAGTTAGAAAATTTTCATGTTCATAATCATTCTCTGCGCTTCACTCGTAAAGGAGGAGATGTACATACCCTTTTTATTCAAAAACCAAAAGTTATTTTTGGATTATTCAACTCTTATTGTAAGTATTTGCAAAAGCAGAAGCGTTTTGATGGTGAACATCTTTTCCTCAATCCTCAGGGAAAAACTCTTTCTTCGCGTTCGATGTATTCGATCATCATGAAAATAATCAATAGTTCCGCATGTCCCAGTAAAGGAATCACCCCACATAGCTTTCGCAAGGCCTGTGCTTCAAATCTTTACCAAAAACATAAAGATTTAATTTTTGTGCGTGACTATTTGAATCATGCTGATGCAAAAGTAACCCAGACGTACATAGAGCGACTAGATAAAGTATTTGACAACAATAGCAATGGTAGCTAGTCCATAGGCAGTAGCAATTCAGTCCACTTTACACTATTGTTGGGCATCACGCATTTTTTCCATAGTGGTAAGTATTTTTTTGAAAGTACTAAATGGATATTTTTTTCGTGCCAATTCTAAATAATCATCTAGATACCATTCTTTGTTTCTAAAAATATAGTCAACAAAATCGTGGGTGATAATAAATAGCGCCGAAAGCGGTGAAATTCTTTGCGACTCGACTTTGTGGGGAAATCCAGAACCATCAGGCATCTCATGATGTTGCAGCACGATACTTTCAATATCCGCAGAAATATTAGGAATAGTGCTAATCAATTCAGCAGCATCCTTTGAGTGGTTTAAATAGGTAGTTCTCTCTTCTTCGTTTAACTCATTATACTTTTGTTCAAATTCTTTCATATTTGCAATTTGTGCCAAATGGGGATGATCAATTAGAGCAATATCGTGGGTATAACAAGCAAATACTAATTTTTCCAACGTGATCTCAGAACTCCAACCCAGTAATCTAGCGATCCCACAACTGATATTACTCAACATGCCTATATGGGCATTAAAATAATTTTTCTTATCACGATTGACACGTAATTTTCGCAACATTGCCCCTAACGTTGGATTTTTTTTAATCAAAGTCATCGATTTATTGACGGCCAAATTTATCTCTTCAACAAACTCCTTATCTACGGTAAGTATTTTTTGCGTGGCAGGGTTTATTTTAAATTTTTCGGCATCTTCCTTAAAATCATTATCTCTAGTAGATGAATCTAACTGGACTTTACCACCCGTGCTTAGCGCTGTAAGATTTTGCTGAAAATTTTTATTTATTTCTCGCAAAATCCACTTGCCGGTATAACTTTTCAAGTACAGATAAGTTACTCCCTTTCTAGCATAATGAGTAATATCATCCAAGGTGATCAAATCCTTTTTGCTAAAAAGTTTCAAAAACCTGCCCGTTTTCAACTGAACATAAACATCATCATTAATACCATTGAAACGAATTAAAGTCCGAGCGGCAATGCTACAAAAGGGAGAAGAAATAGAGCGTTGATCCCGTTGAAAATGTTTATGCATTATTTGATTTAATTCATTAAGTGTATCTGCAGTAGAAATTACCTCTGTAGTAGTCGGATTTTCTGCTAATTTGCTTATGTCCGCCTTGGAAGCGATTAGGAATAACAAAATTTTTTTTTGCTGGTTTTGTAGAATATCGCTGACAAATTTTAGACACTCATTTCCGTAATTATAGTTCAAAATAATCAACGATACATTTTGCTCATCTTGCAATACATGAGAAATATCTTCAACCTTGCTCACATCAATAATTTCAAAGTTAAAATTGCTTTGTAACGAAAAGGTTATTAGATCCACTAAAACTTGGTCTTTTTCCAACAAAATAATCTTGCCAGATCTGCTTTCAACTTGGTTTTTGTTTTCCAAATTCATTGTTTACATCCCTATCGTTTTTACAAATGACATACTATACTAACCTTACTAACACTACTAGCACTACTAATAATACTAACACTATTAATACTGTTAACTTTAATAACCTTATCTCGAAATTTGTTAATAGTAAAAAGTGAATTAAAATCTATGTCAAATTTATTAATTACTGGAATAAAAAACAATGATATTAACTTAATAAGAACATTTATACTAGACGGTGGGGATATTAATTTTCGAGATGGGCAGGGGGGGGCCGCCCCTTTATTTGTAGCGATAGGCAAAAAAAATATCAATATGCTGTCTCTTCTACTACTCAATGGAATCGAGACAAATATTACAACTGCTAACAAAATGTCTCCTCTCATGCTGGCCATCTCTGTCAGATTTAATGAGGGCGCTAAACTTTTAATTTTTAACGATGTAGACTTAAACCAAACTGATCAATTAGGAAGAAGTGCGCTCCTCCACGCAGTCTCATACAGCAATTTAGAAATATTTCAGGTTCTAGTTTATAACAGTGCTGACACTTCAGTTTGTGACAATAAAAAAAATTCAGCATTACATTATCTCGCATTTTCTAATTTAGATGATAAAGGGAAACTTAAGATATACGAAGGAACATCCCTTACTCAAGAACAGCGGCAATTAAAAATCTATGAATATTATTGGGCAATGGTAGAAATTTTACTCGACAAAAAAATTAATATCGATGGTCGTGAAGAAAATAATTTGACTCCATTAGGTATTGCCATCATCCGTAATAACCAGGATCTAGTAAGGATTTTATTGGAGAAAGGCGCAGATATTAATGCTCAGATGCAAGATGGAAAAACGCCACTTATGCTAGCATCGGAAAACAATTATGAAGATATTTTCTCCCAGCTATTACAGGCCGGTGCCAATCCTGAAATAACGAATAGTAATGGAAAAAATTTGCGCAATGTTACGACGAATAATCAAAATAAAAATATCCAAGATATTCTTGATAAAAAAGTAATAAAGGGAACAACAGAAAAGGTTTCTGATATATTAAAAGTTTTTGGAGGAGAAGGCGAATATAGCGAAAATGCCGACGATAATTATTCTCAGGTGGTTTCCGGTAGTGTTGATGCCGTAAACCAAGAACAAGTGATTCATGGCAGTGGTAGTGATGAGGACAATGTTGTACAAGTGGTTCATGGCAGCGACAATGGAAATGGCAATAAAGAAGAGAATATTACTCAGTTAGTACATGGAATCAACGACAATCAAAATGATCTCGTCCAGGTGGTTAAAGGAAATGGAGATACCGAAAGTAGAGATAACTTTATTAAGACAGTTAAGGGTCATTTCGAAGATTTAGTGGATTCAGTGGAAGATATTTTAATAATCTCTGATTCTGAAGAAAATTCTAACGACGATTTTTTTGATCCATTCAGAAAAATCAAGAGTACATCAACCAATAAAGACGAAGACAGCGGCGGAGTTATCAATACAAAAAATTTTTTTGGAGACGTACTTTCCTCTATTGAAAAAAATTTTCAGAACGAAAACGAGCAAAACGAGCAAAACGATGAGGATGCTCACGATCCATTCGCTCGTAAAAGTACGGATGGTTCTATCCAGAAAGAGGAGAAGCAATCTGTAGATATCGATCAACAGATACGAATTAGTAGCAACAAAGATGAAGATGATAGCGAAATACTACATCTAAAATATCTACCAATTAAGCAAAAAATAAAAAAAGTAAACATCGATCAACGATTTCCTTCTGGTCTTACACTCCTAATGCTCGCTGCCTCAGTCGGTTCCATGGATGATGTTGAGATTTTAATCGCGAATAAGGCGAATACTGATACCAGAGATTATAACGGTAAAACTAGCTTAATGTATGCTTGTATAAAAAATCGTAAAAACATTGTCGAATATTTACTGAGTCAAAAAGCAAAAGTTGATACCAAAGATGAAAATGGTTATACCGCCTTGGCATATGCAGTTATAGGAAACTGTGTTGAAATTTGTAAAATGTTAATCCGTAAAGGTGCTGATATGAGACTTCGAATCAAAGGTACGCCTCTTATCTCCATGGCCGCCGGCCGAGGACACAAGGAAATTATCGCTTTATTTTTGAACTGTGGAGTTGAGGTAGACTCCAAGGATTATCGTGGAAAAAATGCCGCTGATTACGCCTTTGCCGGCGGTCATAAAGCATTGGGTGATTTTTTGAAAACCTCAGTCAAGCAAACAGCACCGAGAAGAGTAAATATTTTTGGAGGGAGCAGAAAGTAGCTTTATTGGTTCACTAATTTACTTAAAAACTAACTCCTCGATCTGTTCACGTCGATAACGTTTATCAAAAGAGAGTTCCACGAAAAATTTTCCTAGTTCATCTAACGAGAAAGGGACAATTAAAATAGTAGAATTTTTCCAACTATAAATTTCATCATCCTGAATTAGTTCCGGACGTTTTTTTTCTGTAAACACGCTAGGAATGGAATGTTTAAATGTTGATGATTTTGTTCTAAATAAATTCCTGGTTTGCCCTAAGATAATATTTAAAAGTTCTGCGATACTATCTTTATTCTTTTCATCGATCTCTGTAACCTTTTCTTGAAATAAATTTTCTAAAACCTTCAGCAAAGTTTTGTTCATGCAAGATAATGAAAAAAAATAGGTGAACCTGCCATAATCAATCTTAGTTATCGCAGAGATCTCTCCCTCAAATTCATCCTTATCTATTTTTTTAAAATATGACTCTTCTCTCTTTGCTGGAAGAAAAGATTGAACAAAAAACGTTCGGATGGTTCCATAAACTAAAGATTTGATCAAAGTAAAATCACTTAAATTAAATTTTTTATTAGATAGAGTTTCTAGTGCAGTCAAAAAACTTTCACAACATATTTTTTCACTTCTAAAATAGATGCCAAGCGTTTCCTTTAAAGGTTCATTTACATTAATAAACCTGAGTCGATTATTAGTCATCGATAACTGCTGTGCTAATATCTTGAAGGTAAGCAGAGTTGTTTCATCCAGAGTAGTGGAAAAAAAAAGATCTATCACCACGTCTTTAGGTGTCAGCATTATTTTTATAACTTCTTGAAAAAAACTATTTCTGTGAATATCAGAAATAGTTTCTAATATCTGGATTAAGTAAAAATTTTTCTTGTCCTTGAACGTGTATGCGTATTCTAATAAGGATATGGCCATGCAGAATCTCCTGCAAAAAAAAACTTTATATTTATATAATACAGTATCAATAGATGTATTCTTTTGCAGGTATTTTACAGGTATTTTGCAGGAACTTTTCTCGTTTTTAGTATTAGAGCAATCGAGTCATATATTGGAGGGCCTGGTTAGCTAAAGAAAAAGCAATAGGGAAAAGCAATAGGTACCAGAAAGCAATAGGTACCAGTAGACTTTGTTTATTGCAATGAGATGAGTTTGCTTAATTGTCATCTATATGAGTCTCCTGGTACCTAGGTCTTCTAGGTCTTCTAGGTCTTCCAGCGTTCTGATTCTGGGATCCAGAAGCCGATGGTGAGTAGCTCCCAGGCCCTTCTGCATCCTGCACTTAAACCAAAATCTATAGACATAGTCGTATGAATTATGTATCTGTTTTATTAAAAATAATACGATCGTGTTAGTAGACATTTATGCGCTGAATTAGGAATTGTAATTTGTTTATAAAAGCATTTTGATCGAGACACCTTCAATCTATTTAAGTGTGAGGTTTTTATGAAGATTTTAAAAAATTGCTACAATTATTCGATTGCTTCCCTATTTCTCCTATTACTACTTTCTTCAGTACATTTGGCCCAAGCCCAAGCTCAAGCTCAATTATTAAATACGACGGACCCACTGGACTACATGCGCCAACTGGTGAAGAGTAAATTGGCAGAGGATTCGTTTCACGTTGTTGATTTGGCCAGGGTAGCAGAACGCTACCAATACTGGTACAAGTATCTTCCTCGAGTAACACCATTTTACGCCGTTAAAACAAATCCGGATCCACTTATAGTAAAAACATTATCCAGTTTAGGAAGTGGTTTTGATGCTGCGAGTGAAAATGAAATTAAATTAGTATTGAAAACAGAAATAGATCCAGAAAAAATTATCTTTGCCCATCCTCGCAAGGCAGATTCCGGAATAGAATTTGCGAAAAAAGTAAACGTAAAAAAGATGACGTTTGATTCAGTTGATGAACTCGATAAGATGATAGAAATTTTTCCGCAAGGGAAATTTGTACTGCGAATTAAAACGGATGATTCTCACAGCGGAACTCCATTAAGCACAAAATTTGGAGCAGATATCGCCTATGCCAAGGTGCTGTTGCAAAAGGCCCATGAGATGGGAGCAAATATAATTGGAATCAGCTTTCACGTCGGCAGCAATAGCAGCGATCCAGAGTCCTATCGAAAGGCGTTATTAGATTGTGCAACCCTCTTTCAGGAGGCCCGTGAAAAATATTCTATGAATTTTACCTTTTTAGATATTGGTGGTGGGTGGCCAGGGAATAACGATATTCTCTTTCAGAAAATGGCAGAGGTGGTAAATGAGACACTTGATAAGTATTTTTCCCCCTCCGTTACCGTAATTGCTGAACCAGGAAGATTTTTTGCTGCACCTGCTGTGCATATTGCCACTAAAATTATCGGAGTGGAAAAAATTATGGTTACCGATAGCACTACTGCTGGCCCTGATATTAGTCCTGGCACAATCGCGTTCTCTTATTTTATGAGTGATGGTGTTTACGGTTCATTTCTAGACAGTCTCTACTACCAATATAATACTGAACTTATTCGAAAAGAAGGTATTGATCTAAAACCTTTAATTCTCAACAATAACACGCCTGCCCACACATCTCCAATAGTTCCAGTGCCAGTGCCAGTGTATCTAACTACTATTTGGGGACCCACTTGTGATTCAGGAGATAAAATTTTTGAAAAAATATATTTACCGGAGATGAAAAGGGGGGATTATCTTTATAGTGCCAATGCTGGTGCTTATACCACTGCTACCAGTACAAATTTTAATGGAATTAAACCTAGTACTCCTCACTATATAAATCAGCTCCCTATAAAGGACCTATGATCAATGGAAACCAGTCCTGTAAAATGGCCAGGAAGCATGAATCAATTTCAAGATATAGAGCGAGCGATTTTTAGATAAAGCGTTTCTTTTGAAAACGGTTTTGAAATGATGACCTCTGAATTTTGGTTTATAAAATTTAAGGCCTCTAATTCGGCCGCAGTTTCAAATGTAGTGCAACCAGATACTATTAAATATTTTAGTTCAACTCCATTCTTTTTTATATTCTCAATAAGTGCTATCCCATTCATTTCGGGCATACAGATGTCAGTAATAAGAAGATCAAAAGCGTTTGTACTTTTCATTAGTAAATCCAGAGCTATTTTTCCATTTTCGGCAATCGTTACCATTAATCCGAATGATTCAAGCTGATCTTTGATAAAATTTCTTATATTCTCTTCGTCCTCAACAAGTAGTATATGTCCAGATAATTTTTTCAGAACAGTCTTCTCTGGTAATGCTATGTCTGAACTATTTTTCAAAGTGCAAGGCAACTCAATTTGAATGGTTGTTCCCTCAATAGATGTTTTTTTTATACCTATTTTTCCGTTCATGCCGGTTATAAAAGATTGTACTAACGAAAGCCCAAGTCCTACCCCTTGGCCTACTATTTTTGTGGTAAAGAATGGATCAAAAATTCTATCGATAATAGTCTTAGAAATACCCATTCCATTGTCAGATATTTCTAACATAAGTTTATTTTGTAAATTGAAGGTTTTAATCAGAATCCGGCCTCCATCATGCGTGTTCTTAGAAATAATTGCATCATGTGCATTTGAAAAAATATTAAATATTGTTTGCTGTAAATATCCTCTGTTACCCCAAATAGTATAATTTTCAGCAACAGTTTCAACATCGATGATAATGTCATCTTTTTTATATATTCTCTGCATCAGGGAAGCTGCCTCGCTCACAAGTATGTGGACATCTACTGCTTCTGACTGAGAGGTTTCATTTCTTACTAATAATCCAAGACCTTTTACTATTGCGCTAATCCTCTCGATAGCGGTCTTTTGTACGAAAATAGCATTAGCAATAATCTCATCATGAATAGAAAGTTCACTGAGCCTTTCATGCATTAATTCAAGATAACCACTTGTAATGCAAAGTGGGTTATTAATTTCATGTGCTATGCCGGCAGCAACTGTACCCAATGTTGCCAACTTTGATGTTTGAAAAAGTTGCTTCTGCATATTGGACCTCTCCTCCTCTGCCTTAATCCGTGAAGAGATGTCTCTATAAACGACGCCAACAGAGATGGTATTTCCGCTTTCATCTTTTATAGGAGAAAGAATACTTTCACTATGAACAATTCTGTTACCAAAAAGCACAGAATCGTTGACATGTAGTGGTTGTCCAGTCTTAAAAATAGTATCAACTCTACTCACCCAGCGATTTGCAATCTCAGAAAGCTGCCCAAGTCCGTCGCGGATGTTTTTTCCAATAACCTTTTCCCTCGTCGTGCCAACATGACTAATTGCAGACTGATTTGCAAACAAACAATTGTAGTCTTTATCCCAAACTACAATACAGTCGCTTGTTGATTCGAAAATGGCCCTAAAACGTTCTTCACTTTCAGTAAGCATTTTACATGTGTTTTTATATTTGCTAATCAGAAGATGTAATTCGTTGACTTCCCTAAGCCGCATTGTCCCCGTCTCTTCAGCGAACTTTTTGTAATAATCGATGGCCAATAATGCCTCTTTAAGGGTGATTGAAGAGGTAGACATCTTATTTATCTCCAGCAAAGATAAGCAAGACACCGGTCCAATCAAGACCACGACTTTTACCTAATAATGGGGCCACCTCGACGCCAGAGTAGATGCCAAAGAGTGGAATACCATAAGAATTGCATATTTGTTGAACTTCTGCTGCCTCCTCTGAGGGGGTATCTGAGATCATTGAAGCTCTTCCTGCACAGTCTATGTATAGTCCGAAAAATGGTTTTTTTCCCGCAGCTACTATGCGTTCAACAAGAGCACGCGAATTTTCTTTCGCCGACCTTATCATCGCTCTAGAATCTCTTAGCATGAACTGAACCTCTGTGCCTTCTGTAAGATCAGGTTCGAATATTATGACCCCACTTTCATCAGGAAGAACTCCGGAAATAAGTCTGTTTACGTACTTTTCTTCCTCCCATGGGGCGTATTTGTCACCGCAATTGACTCCCATTGTAAGAAGTCTAACAGGATGCTCATTTTTCCAGTTACTGTTTTGATAGATACGATCGATCATTCCAACAATTGGTTTATTATCCAATTCATAAATTACCGCCCCATCCATTTTTGTTATTCTGTGATAAATACCATCAAGGGGTGTGCATCCATGCATGATGCTGAAGTACGGAGTAAAATCACCACTGATAACAACACCAACAACGCTCTGTTGGGAAACACTATCTCCACAAAATTGCCTTGTGGGAGAAAAGTACATATCCCCCATAAGACCGGCACCTATGATAGGTAACATTTGAGAGAGAGCGGACTCTATTCCCGCTATCAGTGGAGGAGAAGCATTCATGATAGGCGGTGAGTTTGGCATAGCAGGTATCTTAATTGAGTCGTAAAACATCATGAAAAGCTTACTTCTATTGTTTATGCCTAGAGACAATTTTTTCGCCAGCGTTTCTCCTGCCACTTTTTCATTTTGGTCAATATTATTTGCGGAAGCAACGACAAATTCAATTGAGTCTGACTCAACCACAACGATTCCGGCCGTATATTCATTGTATGAAAGGAAAGTATTGGTTATTATTCCTACAGAAGAACCACCAACTATTGGAAGGTTGCTACCAAAGATTTCCTTCAAACAGTTAAAGTAACCATCAAAATCAACCTTATCGTTGCAAAAAGCAAACACAATCGATGGTCTTGCTATATTGCTTTCTTTGAGTGCCATCTCACAAACTTCCTTTGCAAGCTGCAAGGAATTTTTTTTTGTTCCAAATCCAATTCCGATTTTCAAGATGCCCTTTCCTTTTGAAATACCAAAGATCTTTAATCTATTCCTGTCCTCATAATATTGTAGAAAAATTTTTACTATATAACTTCGGGCAATTTTATATCAAATTCATCTAAAATTAAAAACAAGTAAAAATTTATTGAAGAGCTTTCAAAAACGTTGGGTCATTCCGTTACGATAACCATACATTCTTTACTAGTTGCACTTGTTCTGTCGCAAGTTCTTCAAACTTTCGTGAGCGTTCTGTATTTCCAATAGATAAGTGTAAATAAAAACTATCACTTTTTTTCCAGGATTTGCACCTGACCAACAGAGTTTTTTATTTAATTGTCATCTATAGATGTCTCCTGGTACTTAGGTCACTTACTTAGGTCACTTAGCTCACTTAGATCGCATAGCTCACTTAGATAACTTAGATCA
>JADGBS010000280.1:0-490 GCA_015231325.1 Oligoflexia bacterium
AACTTTATTTGCATATATTTTTATGTTCAGTTCGTTTACTCGCCTAATCAGTGCTTTCTTTCTCTCCAAACACAGTGAATCTCCAGTCCAGCAAGTAATACATACTTTTTCCTTAAAATCGCTTATACATCATTTTAGATACGAAGGTTATGGATCAGTCTTAATCTTCGTTTTATTGTTTCGTTGGGGAGTATATTTTTCTTCACCGTACTTTAATGCGTTCATGTTAGTGCAACTAAAAATGTCCTATTGGGCATATATGTTGGTGCTATCTGCTTCCTATGTAGGCAGAATTTTGATCATGCGATTTTCAAAAAATTTATGCTCTCGATTTGGACCACTTAATTTACTAATGCTATCTTCTCTAGGAATTTCTTTTATTCCCCTACTGTGGCCAATATTCTCAAGATACTTAGGATGCATAGTAGTTATTGAAATGCTTTCAGGTTTGCTTTGGGGAATTTTTGATCTCACATTTTTTTTAATTATA
>JADGBS010000280.1:534-1073 GCA_015231325.1 Oligoflexia bacterium
TACTGACCTCATTCAATTTTTTGAGCACCTCTGCTGTAGTGTTAGGTTCTCTAGGTGGCAGCTTGTTCTTGGCACTCTCTGCCCCTGCACCATTAAGAATGGTACCAGGCTTCGAACAGTACAACCAACTTTTTGCACTTTCCTCTGTTTTCAGATTTATGGCCGTAGCTTACCTCTACCGTACCATCTATGGACTAAATTCAACTTCTGAACATCAACGACAAATTCCGTGACAAATTCCATACAAATAATTTTTATACACAATTGGCCACGACCAATTAAATTGTCACACAATTAACTTCCTCCGTTTGATAAATCATCTTAGAATCGCCCCTTTCCTTGCTCTCGGCCCAGTTCCATGGGTCAGCAATTGTTCTACCAAGACACCATAAAAGGAGTGTTTATATGCCAGTTATTAAAAAAATTTTTAGTCGCCCCTTTTTGATTAGTGTTTATTCCCTCCTCGCTTTGAATGTCATGACCATTACAGGGTTCACCGCAGAAAGGACAGATGAGATAGAAGAGGATTTACACCCATC
>JADGBS010000280.1:1082-4600 GCA_015231325.1 Oligoflexia bacterium
ACTACTACTACTATGCAAAATTTAGTGGACGAAGTAAGAAAAATTCGCGAAGACGTGACGTTTATTCCTGAGTGGATTAGCTATGCCAGAGGAAGGGAGATTTCTCCCTCTCGTCAATTGGAGATGTTCGAACCCGCGTTGGTGATGGCCCCTGTAGATGATAATGGAATCCTACCAAGACCACCAACAATAGGAACAATGAACGGTCGGAACGAACCTAATTTTTATGCAGTCAACAAAAAACCTTGTCGCTTGGAGGCCCATGGAGTCGAAAGACAAAAAGGTGGTCTGCTCAATCTGCTAGATATCATGATAGAAGGATTGTTATACGCTAAGTGGCATGGTCCTATGGGGATGGGAATGCCAGATTTTTTTGCCGGTCCCCATGGGCCATACTACATTTTTATTGATCTAGAGACAGATGAAAAAAATGATATTTCTAACGGTAATTCTGATGCCATTCCTGACATAAAAAGATTACAACGCCACATCTATAGCAGTAATCGTCAGCTCGCATATTTGATACCTGATAGATACAAAGAGACACTCACGGAAAAATTGCACTTGGCACAGGCCCAAGGCCTTATCACTCTAAAAGAAAAAGAAGAACTAATAAATAAAATTTTGACCTACTCTGATTATCTGTTGCTACCGGAAGGAGAAGATGGTCCCTTAAACAGCATCGCTGCCTTCAAAAAATATTTCCAACACTAGCTTAACGTTAGTTAAAAATTTTCGCAATTTTCGACAATTACCCACCAAATCACTGAAATTCTTATTCCTATTTGCCCTTACACGTGTTAAAAGCAAATAATTGTCTTAATTGTTTTTAGTGTTTCAATTCTAAATGAGTCTGCGGGCATAGGGCCCATATCCTCTTTAGAGATTACTTCTAACCTTAGGAGGTTATTTGTGGGTAAGAAACTTTATGTCGGCAATCTACCATTTTCAGCTACTGAGCAATTTTTAGCAGATACGTTTTCGCAGTGCGGAACAGTGGAATCAGCAAAAATAATTTTTGACCGTGATACTGGTAGGAGTAAGGGGTTCGGCTTCATCGAGATGTCCAACGAAGCTGAAGCGGCCGCTGCTATCAGCAAGTTTAACGGCGCTGATTGTGATGGCCGTACGATGACTGTTAATGAAGCAAAGCCTATGGCCCCACGTGATGGTGGTGGTCGTGGTGGTTTTGGCGGCGGCGGTGGCGGTGGTAGAGGTCGACGCTACTAATCCGACATCCTCTTTCAATTCCAATTAAAACAAGTGGTATGCGCCCTTAGGGGCGCTTCCATTTGCAGGTCTTCTTTCAGTATCTTAATATTCGAAAGTTAATTCGGTATTCCCATTCACTCAATAGGTGTTTCCCTTTATGAATTTTTGTGAATTCGTATACCGAGCCGCCGTCTGCGAATAAAGAAATAAAATCTTGTGGTTTATAATAAAGTGAATCTGTCACCAGCTTATCATCTTTGTTGAGCTTCAGAAGAGCATCGGCAAGATTTTTTACCTCTTTGCGTAATTGAGCAACGCTCAATCCATGCATAGGACCTTTTTTGGCATAAACCACACTTGCAAGATCTATAATCGCAGCACTAATCTTTTGCATATCTTCAATCTCATCACCATCACTTTCCACAATTCCATAATCAATAATCAGATGGTTATGGGGGATAATGCCTTCATTCCCTTTAGGTGGATAAAGTAATCGATTTGGAACACTAAAGAAAAAAGAGGTATTTCTGCGATACCCCTTATATATGCTTGTAACCCCACCAGTAGGTACGACTCCATCTGTAACAAAAAAGTAACAGTATATATCATCCCCACTAAAATCATCTTCAGCATTAATCACATCAAATCGGTAGATATGAATACCAATTTTAGGTAGGATTGGTGTGCTCAGTGATTTTGGGATGGTACCTTCAAGAAAGTGATTCTTGTCGCTGACGCTTGTAAGAAAATAATTTATATTTTCCGCAATCAACAAATCTCCTTCGTCATCGGGTGGCAGATAAAAATTGGGATGCAAGTAATTCCATTGTCCGCGAATACTCTTCGCCCTAATGTCTTGAAAAAACGTTGATGAGGGAACGGTTGTGACCGAGAGTGAAAATTTTTTTAAAATTTTCAACATGTATTCTTTGCTCAAATTTAGTTTTGCCAAAATGTCTTTTGCTTCTTGAATGACATTATCACTTACACCTATAGCTAGACCTTCTTCTTGCAACAGGTTACTCCGCATCGCTTCCAAAACTACCGGCAATACTTCTGATAATGGTGATGTCACAGATGGTGAGTTGAGGCGCTCGTTCGGCATTTCGACGCCCACAACTTTTCCACAAGCTAAACAAGTTAAGAAATAGAAAAACAATACGCCCAGTCTTGTCTTATCAGATAAAAATCTGTTGTTTTTAAAAAACATTAAAACTTCTCCTTTTTATTTTTCCCAAAATTTCCTCTCTCTTACATCTACAAAATGATGCAATCTTGGGTCAAGGATATCTGTTGCTATCTCCTGAAAACTATTAGAGAGAAACTGCCCCTTAATCATTTTTTGGAAGGCCATAGCTCATGTATATACATGTATATACATAATGAAGATATTCCACAAAGTTCCATCGAGAACCTCCGTAGCACATGAATTCATTACTAATTTAGTTCATCTCCCATCTCTCCTTGATTTGTACCAAAGTTAGTCAAGTTCTTTAAATTACGCTGCAGATTAATCCAAATCTCTGGCCATACACTTTTGGTAAAATGCTCCTTGAGATTTGCTCGGTGCAGTCCTCCCATGTATTTACTACCCATAATCATAAAGCGGGGGTTGCGTTTATCGGACTCAGGTAATTCGTCCAACCAAATTTCGAACTCTGCCTCAAAAAAGCGTCTCTCACGCTCTTTAAGCCCCCTAGCACGCTCTTCGCGCTTCTTTATCTGGTCTTCTATTGCTTTATCCTCATCTGACTGAAAATTCTCTGCAGGCTGGTAAGAATGTCCTTTTCGCAGTATGGCCATAAAGTAGGCGGTTGGCCTTTTTATTTGTTTATTTTTTAAAATATTATTTTCCGTAATGTCAAACGCAAACGCATCCAATGATTGTTGTAATTCTTCGCTGGTAATTGATGCTAGCTGTTGTACCTGTTTTATAATCCCTGATCCAAAATTTAGTTGACGCAATGCTTCAGGTATTTGCACGTTATCCCAACTAGGATCTATTTGGGGATAACTTTTCTTTATTTCTGTGATTGGATCTCCCCCCCCCTCTTCTTTAGTAGTAGTAGTTTTATTAAAGATTTCTAAAGAACTACTACTACTAGGCGCGTTTGTGTCTAGTCTTGTGTCAGTACTGTGTCTAGTCTTGTGTCCTTTCTGTGTCTCTTCTCCACTCAAATTTTGATGAAAAAATTGCATCGTGAACAGATCTTTTACTGTTTCTACCAAAAAAATGTCCATAAAAGTTCCGGGTCCTTTTCCAAAATTTTTGATCAAAATTAGGCCCTGATTTCGCAATCTTTTTG
>JADGBS010000281.1 GCA_015231325.1 Oligoflexia bacterium
CTTTTATCATAGGAAATAATAGAAATCTGATTTGAGGAGCAGGTGGTATATTTCCAGGAAAATATAATGAATAACCAGAAGCGGTCACATCTATGATAGAGCGAATATTATGGATATTATTATAATCATAAGTATAAATTCGTTCATCTTGTTCCGGTTCTGCTGTTGCCAATTCACTGACGGAAAACGGTGGGCCCGATGTATAAAATTGTCTGTCATTTGCGTCAAAGCGATAAGGAATTTGGCCGCCAATATTTGAACGATAGATTTCCATTTCATAATAATCGCTGTTCATTTTATCTTGTTTATTGGAGATTAATAGGGGGTGTCCGTCTGTGAAGATCACTTTAGAACTATTTCTGGTCAGATAGTTACGGATTTCAGGGATAGAAAAAAATTCTTTTTGCAAGGCGATCTTTTCAGGCGCCTTTTCGCTCATTAATAAATTTTCTATCGTGGTATGGTGTTGATTTTCAAAAAGCTGGATTGTAGCTATGAAATTGTTGCGTTCAATTGTGTCTGATGTATCTGATGCGCTGGCCCCAAAGCTTGTACTTGATACAATCAAGTTCAGCAATGTAATAAATAAGATCATAAAAATTTTTTTTTGTTTTGCCATGAGCATACGTTTGTCTCCAGAAATAGTTTCTATTAATAAAGTTTATAAAATTGTATGGCCTTCCACAAAATGTTTAAGGGGCAGGGAGTCTCGGCGAAACGCTAAGGCGAGACGCTAAGGTGTACACAAACGTACGTCGCAGGCAATGAGTCCAATGAGTCCAAAGTCTGACGAACCCCTTAAGTATTTTGTGAAAGACTATACGTGAAAATATTATCACCATAACGATCGTTCAGTTATAACTCACAATAAGGTTCGCGCAAAATAGTTATATCAGAAACATCGCCTAACTAAAAATTTTTAGTATAGAAATTAAAATGTAAAAATGTGCAAGAATGGGATGGGTGGTTTTTGCCAAAAGAGTTACTGGAAACAAATGTTTTGAACAAAGGAGTGAGTTATGTAGTGTATGTACAGTAGTGCAAAAAAATTGTGGTATTCAGTGTTTACTGTTATTTTTCAAAGACTCGGCGCAAGAAATTCTTAAAGTTTTTGGATTCTATACAAAACTTAATTACGTATAGTGGGCACATAACCCCTTAAACATTTTGTGGAGTAGTATAGAACCCCACTACACTCTCAGTTGTGTATTGGGAGTGGAAACCGTCAAGAAATATATCGAACGAGGTGGTGATTTAAAACATCTATATTGCCAACGATCTATTAGAAAGATTAACTTATTCCAAAAACAATTAGTGATTTTTATTTTTGTAGTTTTTTTAATAATGACATTTTATCATTGAGAACTAATCCCTCTGGGGTGATGCTAGAGGTTTGGAAAAATAATGAGAGTGCTGCCGATATCAGTGCGATAATCATTATTGTTATACCGATGAACCAACGTGGTTTAGGTGCAGAAGTGCGTGGAACTGCTTGAACCACGATAGTTCCTGCTAAGAGGTCGGCCAGTTGTCGGCGATCACGTCTAAACAGAGCGAGCGTTTGAGGTACCATCCCCAACAAGAGGGAAGAGAGAATGACATAGGCAAGCGAGCGGATTGTTGCTCCTTTCCATGAGAGTGGTTTTTCTGGCGATTTGTATTCAACGACTTTTAGTTTGAAAAGTAGTTTTCCGGGAGTAGCACCTAAGTATTTTAAAAAGACTTGGAAGTAGAGAAATGTACCGATCCAATACGGCACAATGTAACTCCATTTCATCACTATGGTCTGTGTAGCGGTAGTGTTTTGATATAAATCAAAAGAATGGAATATTATCATTGATGGTAGAGAAAGAATAAACATATCTACCATGAGCGCAAAGAAACGTTTCCATGTACTGGGATAAAATAAGAATAATTTTTTGTTGGGATCAGTAGCGGAACATAGTGAGGGAAACGGGGTCAAAGTTAAATCAGTGATGTGGGGGGCAGATGATTTAGGTGTACTCATGTTTTTTTCTCCATTAAGGACACAAAAGGTTACTAAATTTAAAAGATCAACTTCATTGTCAACTTCATTCAACTCGATGACTCCTAATCGGAATTATTCGATGCTAATTAAATTTGCTTCTTCTGTGACTAATATACTCGGTTATTGAGTAAAAATTGATTTCTCAATATGTTGAGACGGGCCTCAATAAATAAGGTCAGAAAAAAGGTTTTTATTTGGCATACGTTTGTCTCCAAAGAGCTATATCGAAGACATTCCACTACATTCCCAATTATTTGAAACATCTGTTATTGCCATATTTACCTCCGAAATGTTTGACGAGTATTTTCGGATAAAATTTATATTTAAGTAGAAATCTATAAACATGTGTCAGAATGAGACGGATGGTTTTTGCCAAAAGAGTTACTGAAAAAAATGTTCTAAACAAAGGAGTGAGTTATGTACAGTATGTACCGTATGTGCAAAAAACTTGTGGTGTTAAAGCATGGAGTATTACTGCTATTTAGTGTCTTGTTGACTAGTACGTTGTTGACGAGGAATTTGTTTGCCAACGTCAGCATTTATGAAATGAAGGATACGTTTAATATTCTCGCTCCTGGGTATGCGCACCTGTCACCACTCAATGGAATGATTTTGTGGGAACAGGGTGTTGTGAAAAATTATTATACATATCTCCGTATGCCTGATCAACTTTTTCAGATGCATCGGGGACAGTTTTCAATTACTCGCCATGGGCAGAATATTGTTCGCTTTTTTGATACCTACATGGTTGGAGAGATTCTTGGTACTATCGAAAAATTCAGGATAGAGAATAGATTGCCATTGGCCTTTCGTGTGCCTGCGCGTGCGCATGCACAGGCCGATGCGGAGATGCAGAAGGAATTTCTAAAAGCAAATCTTAGATCAAAGTTAGGCACATACTTTGATGGAAATGTGATATTAACAGAAAGGTTCCAAGAAGTTGCGCACGAGGCGCCAGAGGTATACGACTTTGATTCAGCAAAAATAAATTTTATCAATGCTATAATTGATATTCTGGATAAATCGGGTTTCTTTTTTGTTTCTGTTGATCCTGTTGATCCTATTAATCCCAATGTTGACTCGACTACTGATCTCACTAACAGGGTTTTTCGCAGACCTGACTCGAGTCAGAAATTTATAAGCTTTTTGCCATATTTCATGTTGGAAGCATTTGCATATAAAGTGGCGAACAATCGGGCCGATTTGTACCTGTATTTTGAAGGAATTATGAATTCATTGGGTACAGAGCTTCCTATATTTAAATCCGGATTATCCTTTAGTATTGCTGATAGATACCAAGATAGTGATTTTGACTCGAGACTTGTTCCTGAAGACCCAAGAGATCCTGCCCAGGATTTGCCAAGTTTAAGAGCGTTTTTTCATATTGTATCTAAAGAAAGACTATGGAATCACTACGAAAAATTTGCATGTGCCACTGCTCTTGGCATCTCTCACCCTATTACGATCCAAAATGCGACAAATTTTAATATGACAAGTTTTGGCGCACAGAGCGATATTGATTTTGCTTTGTTTCCATGTGTGGCATCAATGGGGTCTTGTCGCGGGCCAACCGGAGATATTTCGTTAACAGTGCCTGATGCCCTGACTCTTCATCTTCTTTTGTCGTCAGACATTGATGATCAAAGAGCGATGTTTATTTCTATGTTAGAGAATAAGGTAGAGGGATTAGTTGATAACGGTCCGTTGCTTGAGATTGCAGCGCAAATGGCGTTGTCAGGTATACGAGATACTCAAACCACTTATCGTGCGAGCACGTCATTGGTATTGCTTGACCTTTTGAATAAAAATAAAAAGTATGATGGTGCATTCAATAATGTAATATTGTCGGCGGCAATTGATCGACTACGTTACCATGAACACTTTTTTTTGCATGTTATTGCAGTTACAAAAATTTTGGAGTCATTCGTTGATAAAGGGATTGGTCTTCAGGAGATTGGAGATGCAATAGCGGATAGGCTCGTTAGCGACGCGAACTCTGTCACTGTTCAATTGTCGCAATCTTCCCTTAAACGTATCAATAAGCTTTCCAAAAAAATTTCTGAGCATTTGGGCCTAGCGCGCCGCTATTGAAAATAACTATGATAATTTTCAGCAATGCCAGTTCAAAAAAATAATCTCTCGGATTATGAACGAGCGGATTTGGTCAACTGTAACGTGCAAATTATTAGAGAAAAATTAAATAAACCACGAAAGAAGAAGGTACTATTTTACTCTTTCATTAGAAATATTTGCAAAATATGGTAATGAAATTTCGGCATTTTAGGTCTGTACGGCACTTTGACTTGAGAAAAAAATTAGACAAAAAATAATTAACTAATGATACTATGCTTAATCAGTATGTAAATATAAAAATATGAGACATAGTTCAAAAGGAATTACACCCCGTCGCATAATTAACTTCACTTTTTGAAGTGTACTGATTGTGCTAACAAGGGGAATGAAAAAGAAAAAATCATTCTCAAATTGGCAAGAGGCCCGTAGACTCCAAGGTATTGATCTGT
>JADGBS010000282.1 GCA_015231325.1 Oligoflexia bacterium
AAGATTATAAAATTGCTGGCGTGGTGATGGGAGTCTGGGGTGTTGATGATAAATTTATTCTGGTAGAATCTAAAAACGGATTTATAAAAGATCAAAAAACTTGTTTAGAAATTATGACTTTTGGTGGCGGGATTATAAAATTTACGGGTCGTGATATTGAGAATGAGAATGAGAATGATAGTGAGAATGAGAATAGCTCAAACTATTTGGCGGTAAAACCTAATTCTTTATTTAAAATTAAATTATCATCGTCGAAGGCGCAGGGGGTTGAAAAGTTTAATTTAGTACGATATGTGCGATATGTCTGACGTTTGGAATCCAAGATTTTGCGCTACAAAATATGGGCATCGAAAACTAATTGGGGAAAAACCGAAAATCTTGTTTTTGTGTGCACCACCAAACGTTGAAAAAAAATTTATTCCTGCTGGTGTTTTAGTTCAGATTTTTTGGACCCATGGTCCCATGGATCCATACACCATACATGTGTAGTTTTGACACTATACCTTTTAACATAAGTCAAAAATAATTGGGTAGATTTTCTATCATGTAAGATAACATACGGACTATTGATGTATGGGCAACTGACCGAATAAATTATTTTATTTTTATGGAGAACGGGTATGGTTTTAAAATCTATGGGAAAAATTTTATTGGTGGTCTGTCTCTTTAATATCTTGTTTTCTGCAAGAGCACTAACCTCATGTGAATTGTGGTGTTGGGATGGTGATCCTGTGATGGAATGGCCGGAGGTAGTGCGCAGTCGTTTTCTTAGCGACAAATTAAAAGAAGGTTTACTTGGTCAAATAAGAGCAGCGCGGTCGAAGGTGTTTTATAGGGGACAAAAGCTGACCTCCCTCGAACAGAAAAAATTTTACGCGCCAAGAGTGAAGGCGTTGACACCTGAATACGACGACGCCTATGCGAAGGACAGAATGTACTTGGGTATGTGTAACTCTTTAACAAGAAATATCCGTTCTAATGTCGACGCTGTACATACCTACAGAGGTCAATTGGAAAAACTTAATCAAAAGATAGAGGCACTTCAAGGTGTCTATAAAGATCAGCAGAAGGCCATCGTTGTTTTAGGTGAGATTGATGCTCATCTGAAATCCAGGAATAGCGAACATGAAAGCATAAGAGAAATAGTTGGAGATATCAATGAGTGGAAAAGAAGTAACCCCCAGTATGAAAATGACCCAGCGGTAGCAGAACTATTGTTAACTCTTAGTGCGCTCGAAGATCACACAGGTAGTGCTGATCTTCTCCATTGGGTTAAAGATCTTATCAGTATAAAGAGTATTGACTCAGTATCTGAATTAATTCGAGGTCTTGTTGATGATAAGAACCAAATAAATGAATTGATTACGAGGACGGAAGGTCTTATAAATAGCGATAGCTCTGAGTGTAAAAAGTACGAGCACATGTACCAGGAAGAGTCCAAACGACGAATGGTACTACATGCGTTAGTAAATATGAAAGATATTTATGATATAGACCTTTTGAGAATAGCAGAAGGTCCTGAATTTCCTGGTGGTTTTAACGTCTACTACAAGCAATAACGCAGATTTATTGCCTGCATTAACCTAGGGTTTCGTTGACAAAAAAACAAATTAAAAACGATAAAATAAAGAAAGAAGGTAAGTACGTGTATAAAAATTACTACATTTTACTAATCGCTCTGTTCGCTATTAATTCAGCGATAGCTGGTGTTCAACAAGAGGATATAGACAACAAAATAAGGGAATTTGAGGAGCAACAAGCTAGATCTTCAAAGATTGCTTTTTGTAATGCAAGAATCACTGAGATTAAAACTTTATATCAGCGTATTCAGAGTGATGTAACGGAATTGCAGAAATGCAATTTAGCGTATATGGACAATGAACAAAAAACGGAAATGTGCCGTCATGACACAGCAGGAACAAAGGCCTTGATAGATGGAATGATGTCTTCTTTGGAAAAATACTCAGATAGCTGTTCTGATACGGGATCGTTGAGGCAAAAATTGTCTGAACAACGGACTGAGGTTCTAAGAGTACTAGATCTAATAACAAAAAACTATAGGGTGTTGGATGTAAAAAAATTTAATGAATTTCAAAGAGTGAGTTCTATTGAGATATTAAGGGATGTTGAAAGGTTGGATTGCAATATTGAAATTGAATCTATGGTTATTTTAATTACGATGAAATACAAATTGTATCTCATTAGAGCGTTTAATAGCGGTGATTACCACAAGATGAAGCAAATGCTGGCAACAATACTGGCATTAAAAACCAGATTGGGGATAATTAGTCGCAAATGCAATGTGGATGAAAGCGATCCAAGGATCACCCTTGCTTATAGAAGAGTTGATGATCACATAAGGTTCTTCGACGAGAGTGATCCACGAATATTGGCAGGAAAAGCATGCAGGCTCATTACGCCTATGAATCCAGACTTAGAAGTTGTTAACTTATGTGGTCAAGGAGAAATTAGTGACTATTTTTTCTCTACGTTGAGCGAGCTTTTAAGCAGAAGACCATAATCAGAGTAGGCATAGCATAAACGGAATAATTTTTTGCCCAAGAATGGCGAATAGTTTTGGGTATAAAAAACAGATAAGGAAAAAAATATGAAAAATTCTATGGGATTGTTATTTATTTTATTTTTTTACAAGTAACCTCTACTCGAAGGGTATTGTTCGTCTACCCCATTTACATATCGAGTTCAAATTGAGTTATCAAATTATATAAATAAGTGTTTTCTTAAATTTAGGAGATTTCTGATGAAAAGGGTTGTGCTGCTATTATTCTTGCTCTTGGTTACATTTGGAGTAACAAATACTTTTGCAAGCAACTCACTGCAAACAAATGCTGATCGGGAACGTGAACAGGCACAAAGGGAGCGCGATAGACAGCAAAGAGAGAGGGAGGAACATGAGCGAAGGCTTGCAGAGGCAATAAGGGCCAGTGAGAGGGAAGCGCGCAATAGAGAGGAAAGAGAATTGGCGGATAGGCGTAAAGAATTAGATAGAAGGGAAGCTCAAGAAAGGGATGCCGAAATAGCAAGACAAGTGGTCGCAATCCAAAATCGCAACATGGATATGCGTGAAAAAAAAATCAGAGAAGATTTTAGAATGGAGCTGGAAAAAAATAAAAGAGAAAGAGAAAAACACGAGGCCGAGTACGAAAAGCGCTACCGAGAAGATAGGGACAGGGAGGCACGAGGAAGGGAATCCGAGAAGAAGCGCCAGGAAGATTTGCATCATACGCTCCATTGTCAACGTGAGAGACAACAAGAAGAAAACAAACGCCAGGAAGATCTGCGTCGTCAACGTGAGAAACAACAAGAAGAAAACAAGCAGCAGGAAGAACTGCGTCGTCAACGCGAGAGACAACAAGAAGAGCAACTAAAGACGCTAAACGAGCAGGTAGCTGCGCTTTCGGCAGAAAATGACGAAAAACAGAGGTCGATAGATAGCACAAATACAGATCTAGAACGTATTGCCACGGACATCTCTGAAAGATTGGTATCTATAAAAAACGGCTTTAGGGGTATAGCGCAAAAAGAAAAGATAGGCGCGATGAGCATTGAAACGGATCGAGTTCAAGGACCCGTTAACGGTGAGCTAAAAGGACGATTCACCGATGACGTTCTTGATAATTTCGAGAAAACTGAAATTATTGTAGGACGCATTTACCCTAGAATTGATTTTCAATCGCATGGGCAACAAAGAAGATAAGATTATTGAGGGAGTAATCACTGAGGAACAAATAAATGAATTTTTACGAGAACAAAATCGAACCCCCATCCAAAATGCCGGCAAAACCACCAATCAAACAAACAACTAAACCAATAACAAATAATAGCACCCCTACCACAGCTGAGGCCTTTGCCACCGCTATGGTAGGGATAGACTTGGGGGGAACAAAAATCGCTATCGGGGGGGCACAATTTTTGCCGGAGGGTTTTATTGATGTCAATTCCCTGATCGAAACCACTACCATTCCTACATCGACCCCTGAACTTTCACTTCCAACCGACTCATGTGAAGTTCGTGATCGGTTTGTGCTCAGGATGGCCCAAGAAATACTTTTGCTGATGAAGAGGTTACGCGCCAAAAATTTTGCTATCTATCCTTCCATCGGTCTGGGTTCTCCTGGAAATATTCAACAAGGAATCATTCACGCGGAAACCACCCCACAGTTAGGTAGTGCCTTTGATAACTTTAATCTGGCCGAAGAACTTGCTGCTCGTTTAAATTCTCTTATCCGTGAGAGCGCCTCACAGGACAAGGACACCCACCCAAAAATTACTGTTACTACCCGTAATGATGCCTTAGCGCAAATGAGTTTTGGAATTTCAGAGCTCATCAAAGATCAACACTACCGCCAACTTTTAAACGGAAAAAAGGTGGCCTATATCGGTCCTGGTACCGGGTTGGGAGGTGGATTTGCAAAAGTCACTATTCCACCTCCCCCATCATCACCACATCCTATCTTTGATTTTTTTACTGACGGTCACATTGGCGACATTATTATGGGGAAAAAAGCTGATGGTGATCCAATACT
>JADGBS010000283.1 GCA_015231325.1 Oligoflexia bacterium
ACTATGATAGTAATTGCACTTTCGATGGCATTCATTTTGGGATTTATTGCAAGACAGCTGAGGCAGCCGCCTTTGTTGGGTTACTTGGTGGCCGGTTTTGTACTTAACTATATTGGATTTAAAGATGATCATTATTTAAAAATTCTTTCAGATTTTGGAATTACCCTCCTGATTTTTACGATTGGATTAAAAATCAATATTAAAAAGTTTTTTAGAAAAGAGTTGGTTTGTGGTGCCACTTTGCATTTGTCATTGTTAACTACCATCTATGTCTCCTTTTTTCTTTTTTTTGCAGCTTTGAATATTGATGAATTTAAACAATTAGATAAATGGGGGATGTTGCTAATTGCTTTTGCATTCAGTTTTTCTAGTACGGTCTATGCCGTTAAAGTGCTGGAGGATAAGGGGGAGTTAACCTCTTTTTATGGCACTATGGCGATTGGGATCTTGGTTATACAAGACATCTTTGCAGTAATGTATATGGTTATTACATCGGGGGTAAGTCCGTCTCTCTGGGCCCTAAGCATTCCAGTAGTTCTAATTGTCTCTCGCCCGATTTTGTTGTTTTTTTTGAAAAAGATTGGGCATGGTGAATTATTTATTCTGTTTGGGCTATTTTTAGCATACGTGCCTGGAGTCTACCTGTTTGAAAGTGTTGGCCTGAAAGGTGATTTGGGTGTTCTTATAGTAGGGATACTGGTTGCAAATCATCCAAGAGCGAAAGAGTTGTCTAATAATCTATTGGAGTTTAAAGATATTTTCCTAATAGGTTTTTTCCTTCTGATTGGACTATCAATTGATTTAAGCTATCAGACAGTTTTAATCGCCTTGTTATTCGCATTGGGTATAAATCTAAAAGTGTTCTTATATTTTATAGTACTAACACGATTTAAACTTAGAGCACGAACCGCTCTTCTTACCTCACTAACGCTGGCAAACTATAGTGAGTTCGGTTTGATTGTCCTATCACTCGGAGCAAGTGCTGGTATCATAAATAACAGCTGGCCTGGAATTTTTGCTATAGCATTGGCCATCAGTTTTGTTGTCTCTACGCCTTTAAATATTTATGCACATAATATTTTTGAGAACCTGCATAATTTTCTTCACAAGTTTGAAACAAAAAAACGCCTTGCCTATGACAAAACATTTGATGTGGGACTGGCCAAAGTTTTAATCTTTGGAATGGGGAATGTAGGTAAAGCAACTTATTTACAACTCTTCAAAGGGCATGGTCAAGAAGTTGTAGGATTGGACAATGATGAGGATGTTGTGGATGAACTCAAAAAAGATGGACTTAATATTTTACATGATGATGCCACTGATAGTGATTTTTGGGAAAGAGTGCAAAATGATAAATTAGATCAAATAAAATTGGTCATTCTTTGTATGAGCGATCATCAGGCCAATATCTATTCTTTAGAAAGGCTGAAGTCAATAAACTATCAGGGCGAAGTTGTTGCTATCGCAAAGTATGATGATCAGCTAAAGGAATTGAAGTCATTGGGGGTGGATTCGGCCTATAATTTATATGCAGAAGCAGGAGTCGGGCTCTCAAAGCAGTCATGTCAGATATTACAAACTTGTGGGATTGTTGCAAATAATGATTTTGCAGGTTAACTGGATCGGGAAACTGATCTCCAATGATTTAAAATAACTTTCTGTGATCTAGAGTGATTAAAAACATTATTTGTTAGTGTAAATTCCTTTTTGTAATTTATATTTCAGAACGTTCAGGTAAGAATTGATTATCGAACACGACCGGCCCAAATTATGACCAATTACGCCGATTACTTTCGATTGCCCTATATTGCCTTGGATTTCCCTTCAAAAATTGTTATAATTTAGCGAGTAGGTTGTACTTGAGGTTGCACTCGGTGGGGAAACCTCAATGTTATCAATAAATTATGTTTGGCCGAGACACCTCCACCATTAAAATTACACCATACGTTAATCGTGTGGTTTCCATATGTTCTGCTGCAAATTTAAACCGATCTTTTTGTCTCTCCTCTTGTTTTTACTGTTCAGTTGTGCAAACGGATCATTCACTCCGTCAACTTCGACTGATACTCGTTTTATCTTTCCTGCTCCTACCGGTAAATACTTTGTTGGGACTTCCTCAGAATACTATGTTGATAAAGGACGTAGTCGTCGACCGATAATGGTGCAGTTTTGGTATCCCGCTGTGATGAAAAACAAAGCGTCACAATATGTGACCAATACACTTTATGCGCCAGAGATCATGGAATTATTCGCGGAAGATTTAAAAAAGAAAGGGGTGCAAAATACTGAAGCACTTAAACGAATAGCAATCCATTCTGCAAATGATATGATTCCAAGTATGGAGGTATTAGGAAAAAAATATCCGGTAATTCTATTTTCACATGGGTACGGCATGCACCGTAGGGCCAATACTGCTAATTGTGAGGAGCTGGCCAGTCATGGGTATGTGGTAATAGGAATAGATCACACTAATCGTGCAAAACTGGTGGTAATGCCCGATGGTACTCGATTCTCCCTTCCTCCATCAGCACGAATAGAGCAGGTTCAAAAAGATTACAGTCAAGATGTTAAATTTGTTTTAGATCAAATCAATAGTTTGCAAGACAACATCGGTGCAAGTGCAAGCAATAGCAAACTCATTCAAAGAATTAATTCGATCTTAGATTTGAATCACATTGGCATATTTGGTCATTCCAGAGGAGGCCAGACCATTTTGCACATGCTGGATGCAGATGATAGATTAAGGGCCGGTGTCTCTTTAGATGGTCTACCTTCTTCTAAATCAGAAGCTAAGAAGTTCAAAAAACCCTTTATAAAAAACCCTTTATGTTGATGCACGCTGGAAATTTTAAGGTTTGGATGGACGATAATTTAAATGAAGATACCATGAAATCCTATCTCATAGATCTTCTCAGTGGGGCCGATTCCTATAAGCTTGTCTTCCGTAAAGCGGAACACTGTTCGTTTAGTGACGATGTCTTAATAAAAAAACTTTTAAAACAAATACTATCACTCCCGATTAACCAGCAAGTTCTAGAAAAGGAAAGGAAAGGAAAGAGCATCCTGATTTTGAAAATCTTTACACAGGTAATGTGGATGGAGATAAAATGGTATCCATTGAAAATGGGTATTTGTTGGCATTTTTCAATAAATATTTAAAAAATTTGGAACAACCACTTTTAAAAGAAAACCAAAAACTGGACGAAAGTCATACTTTTGCCAAATGCAAGGGAACTTGTAATTAATGAATAGATTAAAAATATATCTTGATACATCTGTGACAAGTCACCTTGATGCTAAAGACACCCCTGAGAAAATGGATGATACTTTAGATTTTTGGAATACCTTGAAAAATAATATTTATAAAGTCGTTGTCTCCGATCTTACTATTGCAGAGCTTAGTCAATGTCCAGAACCCAAAAAAACTATCCTGCTGAAGTTTTTAAGTGAAATTGAATTTGAAGAGGTATTGGAGAGCAGCGAAAACATTGAACTGGCAGATGAGTACATAAAACATGGAGTCCTAGGTCCCAAAAGTCGTGATGATTGTCGGCATATCTCTCATAGCAACCACCACGGGGTGCCAATATATTGTTAGTTGGAATTTCAAACATTTTGTAAACATAAAGACTATTAATAAAGTTCAAGCAGTAAACAAGCTACTTAATTATAACGAAATCAATATTCTTCCACCATCAATGATGAAAGAGGGAGGTGAATAACAATGTCCAATAAGTTTACTATTGAAGATATCCATAGGTTGAGAGAAAAAAATTATGAGAAGACTAAACACATGAAACCTAGTGATCTGATAGAAGAAACCAAGCGGCAGGCCAAGGTATGTAAGCATCTTTTGCAAGAACTTCGCAAAAGTGCAAAAAAAGAAATTGGTAAAGGCAAAGTCAAAAAGATCACAAAGTGAGTTCAATAACTAACTGAGCAACAGTTGTAGGGTTGGACTCCAAAGGGTTCGAGTAAGATGCCGAATGGTCCACCATCTTTTTTTTCGATAATTTCAAGTACTTGGTCCGTATGCCGATTTTGGGGTGAGTGAAAAGTGAGTGAAAGCTGGTGCAATTACGTATTACACTTATTCTCTTTCGCTACAAGTAATTAAACGTAAAACCTAAATTTAGATAAAAGTGCCCGGTGGACTTTGGGGCAGCGTCGGTAATTTCAGTTAAATAGTAACCTAGTTGATTTTTAAAATGATATATTTTTGCACAAAAATCCACCCTCCCCAGAAGAAGGAAAAATGAAGATGACAGATGTTGATGTTGTTGAGTTTTCAAACAAACTAAACGAGTTGAGAATAGGATGCCCGAAGTGTAACGAGTCTTTCTCGCCAAAAGAAGGGAGGTTGAATACGTGACTGACGGACAATGTGAAAAATTTTGTGTTTCGTAGCTGACTTTATTTATCGGTAGGTTTTTGCGACATAAAATGTAATCGCCTAAATTATTTGTAACACATTTTTGTATTTTGGCTAAGAAAAAAATTATGCC
>JADGBS010000284.1 GCA_015231325.1 Oligoflexia bacterium
ACACTCCAGATTACACTCCAGAAAAAATTTTTTAAAATGATTTAGTACAATCTGCATCCGATAGGCGTGTTACTGGAAAAAGACATCCGTTTCGCACTCAGTATCAAGTGGCGTTTGATCAGCAAGGAATGATTTTGGGTTTGCGCGCAGAGCTGTTGGCCGATGGTGGCGCCTATCTTGATCTCTCTGCGGCGATTTTGCAACGGGCCTTGTTGCACATTGATAATGCTTATTATTTACCCCTGGCAGAGATCAGCGGGCGTATTTGTCGTACTAATCTTGCTCCTAACACTGCCTTTCGTGGCTTTGGTGCACCGCAAGCGATGGCGGTTATAGAGAATATTATCGAGGAGATCGCCGCCGAATTACAGTTAGATCCGCTGGAGGTGAGAAAACGTAATTGCTACCGTGGAAAAAACAGAATTACTACCCACTATGGACAGAAAGTAGAAAATAATCTGTTACCAGAATTACTAGAGCAATTGGAGAAAAGCTGCGACTATCAGCAACGACGAGCAGAGATTGCGGCAGCGACTGCTGCGGATAGTTCGGCGACAGAGCTGAGAGGAATAGCGATCACTCCTGTGAAATTCGGGATCTCTTTCACGGCCATTTTTTTGAATCAGGGAAGTGCGTTGGTGAATCTCTATCGCGATGGTAGTGTACAAGTTTCTACCGGTGCTACTGAAATGGGACAAGGGGTTAATACCAAGATTAAACAGGTTGTTGCAGATGTTTTTGAGATTTCTCCAGAGAAAGTACGAGTGATGCCTACCTCCACTGAGAAGAACGCCAATACTTCACCGACTGCTGCTTCCAGCGGTGCAGATATTAATTGTGCGGCGGCAATTGATGCCGCAATGCAGATAAAAAAACGGTTATTAAAAGTGCGACATTCTGATGCGAACTCCAACTCCAGTCTGAGTTTCGAAGAATTGGTGAATGTCGCATATTTCGACAGGGTGAATCTTTGCGCGCAAGGATTCTATAGTACACCGCATATTCATTACGACGCACAGCAAGGTAAGGGACGTCCATTTCTCTACTACACGCAAGGGGCCGCCGCTAGCGAGGTAAGCGTAGATCGGTTCACTGGTAACATTCGTTTGCTGCGCTGCGATATATTGATGGATCTTGGTCGACCGATCAATCGTGCATTGGATTGTGGACAGATCTGCGGTGCATTCATTCAAGGATTAGGATGGATCACCAGTGAGTCGCTGTCCTATTCAGCAACGGGGGAACTCCTCTCCTGTTCACCTACCACCTATAAGATCCCCTCTATCGCGGATCTTCCACCGATTTTTAATATCGAGATATTTGAAAACGACAGTGCTGTGTCCGTCAGCGCTGCTGCAAATGGCAGTAAGGCAGTAGGGGAACCACCATTTCCGCTGGCGCTTTCAGTATGGGCGGCAGCACGTGCCGCTGTCGGGCGTAGTCGCACTCCGCTACTATCAAACATCCCTCTTTCTCCACAATTAATTTTACAGGTACTTTAATAGTTAATTTTGATAAGGGCAATTTCGCCGGAACTAAATACCCTGAGTGCTGGGCCCCATAGACCAGCACCAGAGGTGACATAGATAGGCAGAGAGTAGTGCAGGTGTAGTCCGCTAACATAGGGTTGGGCCAGGGCGGCAGCGATATGAAAAGGAAATAATTGGCCACCATGGGTATGTCCAGAGAGCATCAGGACAAACTGTGGATCAAAGCGTTGCGAGGTCAACAGATAGCGGTCTAGCAATTTTACCAGTTTAGGTTGGTGTCCAATCAGAATACTAGGGGCATCTTTACGATACCCTCCATCTGCCCCGCTGATTGCTTTTTCAAGAGATGGTTCAATGCTTTTAAAGCGCTCACCACTGGGATCTGCGAGTCCTACTAGGTTGAAACCGTCAAGAAACACACTTTCGTTGACTAGCAGGCGAACATTATAAGGTTTTAAAATTTTCCCAATAGTCTTTTCAGTATAAGAATAATATTCATGATTACCTAAGACCATAAAGGTTCCGTATTTGCTACGTAAATTTTTGAGCGGAGTAAATTTGTTTAAGAGGTCGCTATATTCATCGCTTGGATCTTGATCAAGGAGATCACCCGCAATAACCACTAGATCGGGGTGAGCAAGATTAATTTTTTGTACGCAATCTTCTAGAAATGCTTGCTTGGATGTGGCACCAAGATGTAGGTCGCTGATTAAGGCAATCGTAAAATTTTTGAAGGGAAATTGGGGAATAGTGAGTGCAACTTCCTTTACTTGTGGAGGAGCGCTTCCTTGCCAAAATCCCACCGCCCCATAAATTATAGCGATCGTGCTCCAAAAAATGATTAATTGTCGGTGGTGAATATGTTGCCCTGCCATTCGACTGATCAGTGGGTAGTGAAAATTTTGTAGATGTCTTAACATTAAAGCGCAGATTTCATAGGCGAATAAGTTGAAAAAAATGATTAGCAGCACGGCGGCAGTGATGCTAGAAATTTGTGCAAGTAGGGCGCAATTATACCTAGTAGCAATGAAATAGCTAGGGATCGAAATGGCCATCAAAAAAGAGAAGGTCATAAAAACAGGCGCAGTGTTTATGCATTTTATTGCCTGTATAATCGGCATGAAAAGGCGACGATAAATGTACCAACAAATGGCCGTGCTCATAATTAGGTTAAACAAACTAAACATGCTTTTCAAGCAATGATCCTTTGCGTTACGACTGCGTTATTATAAAATTAAAGGGGTGCTGAAGCTAAGAAATACTTCGTTGACAGAGACACCTCTGTCATGATCGAGATCGTGAGTTGTTTTTTCGGCATCGACGTCTATACTATTCAAAAAGAAGCTGCGAAATTCCAGATTGACAGCAAGCAGGGAAATTACACGATAACCAATGGCCAAAGCGTAGCCCATACCATGATAAGCATCGTCTTTAGAGTATGGTCCGTTATCATCCCCTTTTTTAAAACTGCTTTGTATTACATAAGTAGCGCGGAATGATACTCCTGCAGTAGTGAAATAACCTAAAAAAAATCCCAGATAATTCATGGTAATTTCCTGCGTAGTGTCGTTAACACCGCTAGTTATAGGTTCCATTCCATTCCATTCCTGTAACATTACTCCAAGTTCGCCTCCCATAAATATTCCGGAGTAGTCAAAACCGACACGTGCACCCAGCCCAGGAGAGAAGTATTTCCATCGGTGCGAGGGACCGTTCTCATCCATTTTTTTCTCAATCCTACCCATGAGAGAATAACCAAGATATGGCTCGAATAGAATAGAAGCACAAGCAAATTTTATCAGGAAAAATGAAACAATCAGCAACCAGACAGCGAAGTTGACAATGCGGTTTAATTGGAGCTGGAGCATAGATTCCCCTCCTCTGACTCATAATTGATGAATATACTAATTATTTTAGCTTAATTTATTTTTTGTAGTATAAATAAGTTGAAGAATGATTTTATTTATCTTAAGTTCTCTTTTGAAATATGAAGTCAGATTGTGAATTCGGGTTTTTTTCGGTGTTTTTTTTCTTTGATTTTTTGATTTGTCTCATAGGGAAAAGCAGGTGATTGATTTAAATACTTCGTCCTCGGGTATTGCCGCAACACGGGTGGTTATTACGGGTATCGGATTGACCGCTCCTAATGGGAATAATTTGAGAGAGTTTCGTAGCGCTCTCCTACATGGCGAGTCGGGGATTGTTAATTATGAGGTCCCATTCATGGGAGGCGTTCCCGCTGGTCGATGCAATTTTGATGAGTGTCGTTACCAGTCAAAAAAGTCTCGGCGTCGAGGAACACGCGCAGGGGCGATTGCTATTTATTGCGCCCATGAGGCCATCTTGGATGCTAAACTAGAGTGGTCTGAATATGCTAAGGATCGGGTAGGGATTTATCTAGGTATCACTGAGCACGGAAATGTGGAGACGGAGGCCGAGGTTTCTGCCCTCTACAAGCAGCATGAGAGTAATATATCATTATGGTCACATCACCATAATCCGCGGACAGTAGCAAACTCCCCCGCTGGTGAAGTGAGCTTGAGTATGGGAGTAACTGGTCCTCACTATACCCTGGGGGCCGCTTGTGCTGCCGGAAATGTGGGGGTAATTCAGGCCTTACAGATGTTGCGTCTAGGGGAAGTGGACTTAGCGTTGGCCGGAGGGGTTTCTGAAAGCATTCACACCTTTGGTATTTTTGCCGCCTTTAAGGCCCAGGGAGCACTAGGTTATCATCAGAACCCTCAGCTGGCATCTCGCCCTTTAGATGTCAGACGTAATGGGATTGTTATATCTGAGGGAGGTTGTATTTTTACTTTGGAAAGATTGAGTGATGCACTCGCGCGTGGGGCGGTAATTCATGGTGAAGTAGTCGGATATTGTATAAATTCCGACGCTAGCGATTTTGTTTTGCCATTGGCGCTGCGGCAACAGCAATGCATGTCACGGACCGTACAGATGGCGGGAATCGGGATCAATGATGTAGATATTATCAGTTTGCATGC
>JADGBS010000285.1 GCA_015231325.1 Oligoflexia bacterium
GCGATTAAATAATTATTCGTACGCAATTGCAACCAAAGAATAACGAAGAATAACGAATAATAACGAGGATTTTTGGGTATGAAAAACGAGCAAAATCAACTTAAATCAGATGGAACTCGGGGGGTGAGCAGTGCCGATGCATTGTGGGCGAGAATTCAAAGTTTTGACGGTAAAGCTTTTGTTTTAAAACATTTCAGCAAGGTAGTGACAGTTTTGCTATTGAAACCGTCGGTCACCACTTCGTTACCGCCGCCATACACTTCTACATTTAGCCGGGCCTAGTAACTCTCTTCCCCTATCCAAGCGACCTCTCAATTTTTTAAGGTCCGTCTACATTTCGCCCGAATATCTATCCACGTATGATAACACTCAGACAAAAAAAACTAGACAGCTTTTTCCTATGCCAACTATTGCTTATCTTAGCACTTGTTTTGGTGCTTGTTTTGGTTCTAGCACCAATCCAACTCGCCGCTCAGTATGGGGGAGAAAGCAGTCCGAGCGTTGAAATCGATGAAGACGAATTCAACGTCGGAGGAGATATCTTTTCTGACTACAACGAAGACCTTGAAAACTCACAAATATTGGAGGATGAGCGCTTTTATCGCTACGGACGTTTTTATTCACTGGGACTCAGCGCGGGATTAACCACCTTTACCGGAAATCGCGGCAGGGCCTATCAAGATATGAAACCAGCGTTGGGATTATCATTGCTCTATTTTATGAACTTCCAAATGAGTTTTGGAATAGGTGCGGCCTACTCCAAGCACTACATGATGATCAATGATCGAACAGTTGGCTATGATAATGAGGGAGGAGCGGGACTGATTGAGGTCAACATGTTTCGTTCTTATGTTTTATATCGCTACTACCTAGATACCGCTGATCTTGGAACGGCCATCACCTACTCTAACCCGTACCTCACCTTACGCTTGGAGTTCTGGAACCAAACCAACAAATTTCAAGATATACAAAAAGAGACTAATTCAAACGGGGCATTGGGAGTTGCCTTTGGTGGAGGAATGGAATTTCCGGTAAAGATTCGCGAATCATATGTTGGCGTAGAGGCCTTGTACCACATGATAAATTTTCGTGACACCTATACCACCGAATTTCGTCCAGCAAAAAAAGGCGGACCTGGAGGATTCGAAAATTTAGAGGGATCGGTCATGTCTGTTTTTGTGAGTTATGTTGTAAGTTGGTAAGTTGGTAAGTTGGTAAGATAAATACATCTATCTCGTCATCATTCCACCGCCAGTTGCAGATTTTCTGGCCAATCGGGCGACAACATCATATTTGATGTCTTTATTTCCTTCTAGACTATTCTCTTGGTTTCCTCTCCCTGCTGCAAACCATAGAAAATCCATATCGCCCTTAAAGTGGCCGCCCTCCACAATTTCACCATTATCAGTGATATAGAGGGTGTAAGAATACTTCTTCGTGTCAGTATATTTGTCATGCCGTGCCCCTGCAAGCTCAGCAGCGATTATGCCTTTGGTGGGACCGTTTGCCTCTGCTTTTTTCTTTATCTCACCCAAAATCTTTAGTTTCAACTCAATATCCACACCTTTGGTTGCTTGCTTCCCTTTTTCACACATCATTCTAGGATTTTGCCAACTATCTGCACCAGCAGCAGGATTAAAATTTCTCAGTGGATTCTCCGTACGGCCGAGGACGTCGTCAATATCGGACATTACAGAATTGCGTTCCCTATGTCTAAGACCATAAACTTTCTTTACTTCTCTTCTGAACCCTATAACAGAAACGTTAACCACTTTTGCCGCATTTTTTTTATCAATAACGAATGGGACTTTATACCTCATAAATAATGATCTTAATAAAATGTCTAGCGCTGCCGGATTCGGGTTCAATTCTCTTGATAATGACCTTTCTGTTCTCATACCCATTTGTGCATAGTTTTCATCTTCCAACTCAAAATAGGTAGACATCAACAGTGCTTTAACATCCAATGGTTCAAAGGTCAGTACCTTCCCTACCTCTGGAATATTTACACGCACAGGGAACGCTGGTTCAGCGTGACGATGGACGATCCCACTAGCTCGGTCAGCATTACAACGCCCTTCCCAGTAGCTAGCAAGTCCGAGAGTTGACAAATATGGCGCATTACGAATTCTATCAAATCTACGTTTTCCTTTATAATATTTCTCAAAAATTGTAGTTCGAAAATCATAAAAACCATTCCAAATATCATATTTTTCTGTAGGGGAAAGGGCATCAAACTCAAATTGCGATAGCCCTCGCAACCTCTCGACCACCAAAGCATATGCCCGCTTATCCAACGTCGCACGATTCATTTCTATAAAACAATCAAATGTTCCTAATGCCAATCTTTTTTCGGCATTAATATCTTCCCCATCCTCGTTCTCGACCACCGGCAACGCTGCACGTCGTGCGTTTAACCCACTACAAAATCGTTCTACTTTTGAAAAATCTTGCGCTGACAGTGAATTAAAGATCGGAAGTTGTTCATCTCTAATGCCTGCAAAAACGTTCTCATAAAAAGTTCTATAATCAAAAAACTCATCCCGCAATGAGTGGTTGTTCCAACGAGCAGTTATCCCACCGAAATTATCGGGGAAGAAGTACCCCCCAAATGGCAATTCATCTTGACTTAAATTAAAATCAATAACCGAATGCGAATAATCACGTACAAATTTCGCCTCCATAATTATCCGATGTGACTTCTCATTTCTACGACGCCAAATTTCTCCATCGTAGATACTGGCGGCGTTAGGAATAGCAGCAAAATATTTACCCGAATTAACCAATTCCAGAAATTTTCTACCTTGCGCTTGAGATAAAGATTCTGGTCTAACTTTGACCGCAGCGAAACCAGAGTCCCCCAAGTCTCTACGTAAGTAAACATTCAACTCCGACAAAATCTCATCTCTGATATAATCCTTAGAGGTTATTGGCAAAGAAAAACCAATAGCTTTGCGTAGTTGCTCTAAATCATCAATCATGTCAGTGGTATTATTGTCAAAAAGGCCTGCTTGTGCAACACCCAATCCCAACCACGTCAAATAAGTAATCAAACACATAAAACGCGTGTAATACATGAGGTAAACCTCCGGTTGATTTAATACGGTTAATAATTTCAAATATTAATTTGATGGCCTTCGAAATTGATGGTCTTCGAAAGATCCCGCCGATTCTATTCCTAAAAAAGAGAACGGAAGCTAATTAAATTATTTTATCTATCTAAAATCTTCCCGAAATTTATTTTTTCACGATGGAAACACAAACAAAAACCAAATATGAACGACCTGTATTCCAAAAATAAACGGTGTCGACTGAGGTTGGCATTTTGATGATTAATGATTGATAATTGATAATTGATGATCAGTGATCTGTAGAATATTTATTTATTATTTTTTGATACATTCCTTCTTGTTTAATTTTGTCAACTCCACGGTTGATTTTTTCTAATATATCTGGTCCAATTACTTTTTTATTAAAAATAAAAAACACATCATTATCATGGATCTTCATAAAAGGTTCAATTTTATCCAATAAATCCGTCTTTTTTAATTCATCGTAAGTTACATACTTATCGGCAATAAAACCATCAATACGTCCATGAGATAGCTTAGTGTAATTAACTTTATCGGCCTCCACCACATAGATGCGTTTTTTTACATTCTCATCTTTTAATAATCCATCGAATTCATCACCATAAAAATATCCCCGCACTACTCCTAATTTAAAATTATAATTTTTGAGCAAATCGCTAACAGTCTTATATTTTAAAAATTTATACTTCTCACTTTTTTTAACATACAGGTTCATAACTTCCTTACGATATGGCAAAGAAAAATGTGCAAACTTTTCTCTCTCTGGTGTTTTGGAGGCACCAATCATGCAATCAATGCTCCCATTTCAACTGTCGTTGCCAAGGTTGTTCTTGATAATTAGCATTCAAACCGGCAGCGCCCAGCACAAATTCTAAGATTTCTATATCCATTCCAACTAATTTACCATTACTCCAAAATTGGTATGGAGGCCAAATTTCTATGCCCACTTTCAGTGCTTTTTCATTGGCATTGGCATTGGCATTGGCATTGGCATCAGTACGCAACGCAATATTTGTAAACACAGTCAATAGATTAAAAAGACCAAAATAAATCACCATCAACAAAATTTTTGATTTCATTATCACGCCTCCTAATTTAAACTAATTATACCAATTTAAAAGGGTTACTGACGATTATGTTAAACATTAAAATACAAAAAATATACAAAAAAAGGAATAATATTAGGAATGACAACTATCAAACTAATCGCATGTGATATGGACGGGACTTTATTAAACGCTAATAGGGAACTACCACCTGACTTTGTCCGTATCTTGAAAAAAATACGAAAACAGGGAATCACTTTTGTGGTCGCAAGTGGTAGACAATATGCCAACCTCCTGGAAACTTTCAATTACGAGAAAC
>JADGBS010000286.1 GCA_015231325.1 Oligoflexia bacterium
CCAAAATGTTGGCAATGAATGCAAGGATTGAAGCAGCGCATGCGGGTATTTATGGTAAGGGATTTTCAATTGTCGCTAAGGAATTGACCGGTTTAGCAAATATGAGCGGAAAGACGATATAAAAAAAATTGGTCATTCCGAAAAACAAAGAATAAAAAAAAATATAGAAGAAAAATTAACCCTTGATCCTATTGGTTTTGGAAAACCACTTCAATACAGTCTGAAGGGATGCCGACGTTTGCGGGTTGGTGATTGGAGAGTCGTTTACCAAATTGAACCAGAATCAAATACCATCTTAATTGTTAAAATTGGCCATAGAAAGGAAGTTTACGAATGATAATTGTCAGGAATCTAGCAAGCTGATCGATAACTTAAAAATTTGTGCATAAAATTTTTCTCCTCTCTTAAACTTTGATAAAAAAACAGCTTTTCCCCATATTTCATCATTTTTCATCAACTCGGATGTGCAAAGATGTGCAAAGATGTGCAGATTGAGCAACAATATTCTGATTGAGATACGAATGACTCAGAGTGGATGCCAAGTTGTCTCGTCACTAATGGTTATTTATAAGCCATGTGCGATGAGTTTAATATTAGCGGTGGGAGCTGTAGTATCTAGAAAGATCAAACCAGTCGTTGGAACTAAACCCAAACGTTTTCTCAATTTGACGCCTTAGGTAATTATCAAATAATTTGCACTGCCCTTCTAGTTGTCCTTGATTATAAATTTTAAATTCAAGTCGAATTATGTTTCCCTCTTCTAAAAACTCAACTGATACCTTATTGGATGCAAAATCAAGGTTTACTATCGGATAATCTTGTTTTTTACTTTTAAAAATCCAGTTATAGCTGCCCAGATCTCCAATTGGCTGCAGCGCTGGCGGAGGAACGTGTGCTCCATGTGATGTAACAATCTTGCATTGTTTGCCATCTAGATGTGTCCTCATACCACTTTGAAAATCAAGAGTTGTTAATTCGGTGTAGGTCAGATTATTGATACCCAAATTTCGTTCATTAATCACTCCGTTTGCCAACGCATAAGAATAGAGTTGATTACCTTTTTGTACTAACGCAGAATAGGTAGGTACCAGTAGACTTCGCTTATTACAATGATATGAGTTACAATAGTCCCTTAGTAGTGGCGCAGGGACAATGACATTGACTTAGATTACACTTACCATACCCAGGATATATCAGTAAGCAGAATGTGCATACACAACACTCCAAGCACTTCATCATGCTCTAACAGCTTCGTTGTGTTGAGAATTGTTGTTAATAGCGACATCTCTCCTGAGAAACGTCTATTTCTCCTTCTCCATCTGTGACCCTACACCTTCAACCTATTCTCGTAACTAGTCGGCCTAGCGAATTTCTGAAATATTACAAAAAATTATTATTATAACGTGGTTCATAAGCAATTATTTTGTTCATTTAAATAGACCCCATTTCAAGAAAATTTAATTGTATTATTTTCTGTTTGAATTATTTTCCATGATATTTTTGAAAAATATTTGTCGCTAATCATTTCATTGATATTTAATTTTTTTCTTGTTATGGGGGTACAAGAGATATAAAAATGACTTTATAACATTGAGTATACAAATAAATAGACTTTAATATTTTAATATTTTTCATTTTTTCGCCCTATAGATGGTTGTTCTTCCTCCACCAATTTTCTCAATAATTTTCTTCTTTAGTGAAATATTTAAATCAGCAACAGCTTGAGTCCTTTCAAGTCCCGTCATAATGGCATAATCAGCTGACTTAATCATTAGATGGCGTTTGAAAAGTGAAACTGCCTTTGTTAATCGATCATATAAAGGCAACGTGGGAATATTTATTAGTTAATAAAAGATTTAACATCCAAAGATCAAGCAGCTCACCGCAATTTTTGAATCAAAATGGTCTTCATTTTAAAGGGTCATTTTAAGTGAAATTAAAATGGCGGAGACTAATAGATGATTTTCGAACTGACTGCCTGGCACAAGCAGCTATTGCAGCATAAGTTCCACCGGCCCATTATCGTCCACATTACCTATTAAATTACCCAATTGCCTCGATATTACCTAATTAGAATTAGGGACCTTTTTCCAGTAAGCATCTTTCCCACGACCTAAACACTCCACCTTCCCAGCCTTCTTCAAGTCCTTTAAAACCTTTCGAATCATATCCACGCTCGAACCAGGGCAACTCTTCTGTATTTGGCCAATAGCAAACTTTCCTGCTTGCTTATTTATTGCCGCCACAATCAATTCAGTTTTACCACCCTTAGGAACTTGCATCTCCCCAACCCGGTCCTCAAACTCCTTATAGGCAGATTTGAAAATGGAGAGCATATAGTTTATATAAGGCCAAGGGTCATGCTTACCTTCGTACCAGCTTTGTGAACTTTGCTCAAGGGTTTCATAATATCGCTCTTTATTCTCTTCAATAAGCTTTTCCAGACTAATGTAGCGTCCTACTTCGAAACCCAGATGGTAGGATTGTAAGAGCAGCAGCAACATGGAAACTCTTCCATTGCCATCACGGAAAGGATGGATACACAAAAAATCTAAATTAAAAGCGGCCAATAAAACTAATGGTGGAACTTGCTTATCCCTCAGTAATTCATGCCAAAGCTTTAAAAGCTCCTCTGTGGCAGTGGCCGTTTGTAGTGCGGGAACAGTTCTAAATCTTACTCGCTCCCTTCCATCTGGATATTTCTCGATGATATCGCCATCTTTTTCTTTGTACTTCCCTGCATCCCAAATTTCCCCTCTAGTTAGGGCATGGATCTTTTTTATGGTTTCGGCATCGAGGAGCATCTCCTTACCCTCTTCATGAATAAGAGAGAGGGCCTCTCTATATCCTGCAATCTCTTCCTCGTTACGATCCTTGTAGTGATGGCCTTTACCAAATATAACTGTACCAATTCTTTTGGCCTCAATTTCCACGCCTTCCATGCGGTTGGAAGATATAGAACTCTCGATAATAGCATGTTCTTTTAGTAACTTTAACTTTTGGGGAAGTTGATGGGTATATAGCTCTTGTTTCCCTCGATATTCGGCAAGATCAGATAAGTACCAAGAGGTGGTGGTGGAGATTGACTGCAGACCTTGGGAAAATTTTAAGAGTGTTTTCATCTGCTAATCACCTCTGTGGTAAATGTTACGGAGTAGTAACATAAGTCTTTTTAATCTATAAACCAGCCAACAAAATCTATGCCTGGTACAAAAATCATAATTACGATCAATACCCAACCTGCAATATTAGCAATAACCGGAAAATTAGAACGCTGTACCTGTAACATTTTTTTTTCAAGAAAACGTATGATCCAAATTGCTATTAATGAAATTGGTAATGTAAAAAGAACATACCACAAAATCATGTGTTGCAATTCAAATGGTAGCAGCTTAGGATCAGGTTGGGACGGATGAGGCCAGAATCCTAAATAAGACCTGCTCCTAATTGTAAAAAGTAAAACACCTCCGACACATACCATCGGTAATAATCCTAAACCAATAGAAATTCTATTAAGAATCCTATACTGTGAGGTTATCATCTTTCCTCGTATTCTTTTTAGTCCTTAAGAATTCTCGTCCATTCATTAATCCTTTTTTCAAAGTGCTTAAATCCTGGTTATAGAATACTTTTTTCCATGCAATATACTGCGTTTTTTTAAATCCATAGTCACTATTCTATTAAAAATTATCATAGGATGTTGAGCAACTGTCAATCATAAACAAGTAGATCCCCATTAAACAAGTAGATCCATTTTTAGCCCATTTTGATTTTTTTGTTTTTGATTTTTAGTGATTTTCAGAGGGTGTCGCATGACGCGGGCCTGGGAATGGCGGAGAACATGGGATTCGAACCCACGGTAGAGTTACCCCTACACACGCTTTCCAAGCGTGCGCCTTCAACCGCTCGGCCAATTCTCCGTAAGAATATTATTACTATTAAAAATGTAAAACGACTATAGTCAATTTAGATCTATTTGTATTTTTTAATAGATGTTTAATAAATTTTTATTAAACATGATATTAAGCATTCAAAATGAGAGGTGTAATACCATTTATGCAAATTAATTACCTAAATTTTAGCCCAAGATCTAGTACATAAATTTTGAATGTTTCCATCCTCATCACAAAAACAATTCCATGCCTCACAACAAGCTTTAACAATGTCATTGTAATTTTTAAAAACAATATTAGATAATTTTATTTTTCTCAATTGCTGCCACACTTGTTCAACAGGATTTAATTCAGGAGAATATGGTGGCAAAGGCATCAAGACTAAATTTGAAGGTATATCTAATACCTCTGTCGTATGCCATCCAGCTCGATCCATAAGGACTATAGCATGATAGTCTTTTTGAACATGTTCAGAAATTTGATTAAGATGAATTTGCATCATTCCACTATTGCATTCTGGAAGAATAAGCGCACATCCAATATCTCTATCAG
>JADGBS010000287.1 GCA_015231325.1 Oligoflexia bacterium
TTTTTAAAAGTTGCTTCGAGATGGCCTGTATTCACTCTGAAGATAAAGAAAAATATGCTATTTGGCTATCAAAAACGGTAGCAATTGGCAACTGCGGCATAATGTTAAAGGAGCTTGATGAATACGATTGGCAAAAAAATAACAGAATTGACACATTAAGCACATTTATCTCAGCTACAGCTCAAACCAACGACCTAGAGGCCGTCATTGAGATTCTACAAAAAACAATTCCATTATTTGCCAGTTCTTACAAAGAATATGTCGACAGGATAGTCAACACGATAAACGACCTCTGCTTTCAACTTCGTGAAAAAGGTAGCTTGGGTTCAATAGACAGATTAAAGGAATGTTCTCAAAAACTTATTGGTATCTTTGAGCAAGATCAATACCGTAGCTATCATAAAGAACATTTGTTACGGGCAATTGCAATTACTGGTGCCGAAGACACCATAAGCTTTATTAGCAAACACGTTGAACGTAACGAAGATCAGCTTGGAACAGAGCTTAAACAATTAATTATGGACCATACAGAAATTCCTTCTGCCTACACCTCAAGAGAACAAGTGACAAGGCTTGAAAATGAAGAGACGGCATTCTTGTTTGAAATGCCACTTGAAGAATGTGTTGATAAAGTCATAGAAATTAGAAATATATTAAGACAAAAAAACCTCAGTTTAGAAACAAATATCAGAAAGATTGCCGAGCTGCGGATTTTTAATCTATTTCGAAAAGGTGACGATATCGATATAGATACTGAATTATTAGCTGTTAAAAATTGGGTCGACAGAGAAAACAAATGTAAAAGCAATAAGTATTTACCTCCAATTGGCGGCGAACTTGAAGTGCCCAGAACAAACAAAGATGAATACAAAGTCATGATGTCCTGGTTCGGTATAAAAACATATGATGAAAATGGTAACTTGCTAGAAATTCAAGAAAGTCCAACTTATTCAGCATATTTACTCAATCGCTTAATGCAAGAAGTGGCAATGTCTGGACTAATTGATCTTAATGAAATAAAAGCAGAAGAGCCTAGATTCTCTACGGTGCAAATGTCTGAACAAATCCTTTCTTTCCATCTAAACTTTGGAGTTCCCAAAAATCTCTGTCAAAAATACTCAGTTTATAACGAAACGATTCCAGAGTTCATCAAGGGCAAATTCAAAAACGAACTAACAAACTTAATGGGAATGATCACGTTCGCCTTTGTCTCTCCAGAAAGGGCGAGAAAAAAGAAAAACAACATTTCATGGAACATAAAAAGCTCAAACATCGAAGAAACAGAGAAAAACGGAAATCTTAGACTAGAACTTAGAACGTCTGAGTTTAGAGATTTCCAAACATATAGATTGACGGAAGAATCTCAATATGTAGTTGCAGCTATTTTTGCCAAGATGGAGGTCGATGAAGGACTTGCCGAAGGAAACCTAATATTGTCACAGTTGGCTTCACTTTGGGAAGACGCCGAAACTCAATTTATAGCCATAATGAATGAAGCTCAGGTTGGTGATTTAGATTTTCTTCTCAACTCCAACAAACATGACTTAGCAAGAACATCTCTCGTTACTCTCCTGCAAAATGCTTCATTAGTAAACAAAACTAGAGACCTCTTTGATACAACCGCTAAATACGCCAAAGAAATAATATCATCTCAAGAGATTAGATAGACATATCAATCTATATCAGATTATTGGGGCGCTGGCTGGAGGAAGTTAGAACTAGTTATATAATGCATTTACCATATGCCAGCATTTGAAGAGCTTGTTAGTCAAGGGTACTCAGCAGCCCAAAAACACATTGTCGAGAACATCATGTCAACTCCAGACAAATACAAACGTGGCGGAACCCACGAAATGTATTCAATTAAGAGTTGCGACGATATTGTAGTTAAACGGGTGTTACCAAAAGCTGAAATGATTAATAGGTGTGGTGGTGACAAAAATAAAGCAATTCAGCGCTTGCAAGACGAACATGCCTATGTGGCAGCGTATCTACCGGGGTACGTACCGAGAACTGTATTTATGGAAGCTGATTTTGGACAAGGAGATGAATGGTTTATGGTCCAAGAGCGAGCCACCGGTCATGACTTCTGGGATGTGTCTCAATATCCAACAGAATATAAAACTCACTTATCACAAAATTTCAGGTTGCATTCCAAGATTTCGACGAAAGATACCGTCGGCTCAGAAATTCTGGCAAAGTAATTGAAGATCAAATACTACTCGATTTTGAACATGGTCACGTTTGGGTGTACGACACTAACACGCTAAAAAGTAGAGACAACATGCTAAACGCACCAACTATTTTTGACCTAGTTAATGATCGACCAGAATCAGATGATGCCAAAGACGTTTGGGATTTTTTACAACGCAACTTTGAAGCTGCCCGCCAATTAGACATCAATAATCAAGAGTTGTTTTTAGACAGTATACATATACCAGGAGAAACTTATTTGGCTATCCTTGAAGAAGTAAATCAACACTTGGGTTTATCCGACATCAATTACGGTATCCTTGGAGAAGTTCAACGGCTCTGTGAAGGACTCGCTTATTTCCCTCCAGCAAACTTTGAAGATAATGTTTTTACCATGCACCTCAAACAAACCTTGAAGAAGATAGATAAAAACTTTCAGCCATAAATTAGAACATGCACGACACTCTCGAGGCAGTGGTATAAATTAGACTGTGTCTCAAACACTCTTCAATATCCTTGGCTTACTTATTATCTACTTCCATTATCTCTTTCGCTGTCGGTTAGGTAGGGTAGACCGAACCAATATAGAGCGCTATCTGATATTCTCCCTTATCACTGGGGTTCTTTCCATCGCCATGATTATCACTTCAGAATCACCAGTTGCCTCTCTCTATACAATATATCTCCTTTTTGAAGTTCTATTTCTATGTATCACGACTTGCATTGTCGATACCAAAGCTCAAATCCACAAAAGTATTCGCTACTATCGCCGCTACGCTCCCAACTCTATCAAAATCAAGAAAGATCAATATGGATTCACCGTCAGTCTTAGTTGGTGGCCCAGGAAGATCTACCTTTTCTATCAAAAAACCACCATCATTCTACGTAACTTACTCCACCTCATTCTTAACAAGCTCCACAATTATCTCCCCTTTGTCCCGGGTGGATATGACAAGATTCATGGCTTCCAAAGATCGACAATTAACTTTCTCATTGACTTCATCCAAAACTGCGCCAAAAGAGACAGGATCACTTGTGAGGTTACCAGTATTTACTTTGCCGACGATCACCTTGAATTTACTGCCGATGTCAAAACCAAAAGACCAAGTCGTTGGTTCAGTAAATACGAACAACGCTTTCAATCAAAATCAAAAATCTCTGACTACTATCTTCGCCGTATATCCTCCCGACCTCGAATAATCAAAGTTATTATTCCCAATTCCGCCATAACCCAAACTACAAACAGTTAATCATCAGAAAGCTTCAACCTAGCCACAATCACATTTTTGAAACCCATTGCTTCTAATTCCTTTTTTGTTGTTTCGTTTCGTACCATAACGCTATCTGCCAACCTCAAGTCTAGCTTCGGAACCAAAACCTGAACCGACTCTGGATGTTTATTTGCCTTCGTTATCCAGTCATTTCTTATCCACGAAGGCTTCAGTAGGGACTGTATTAGTCTAGAATCTGGTTCCTTCGACATAGACAAGATAACGTTCCAAATATCGTAGTCAGTAAAAATTAGTTGATTTGGAGTAGATACATAAGAAAACAAAACATTATTATCGACTCACCCTTTTTCTCTATATGTATTTCCATCACGACTTCGACTAAGTACTTTTCGCCACTGATTTTGATACCCAGTCATTCTCAAGTCGTCATTTCTGCGTCCCACTGCCATAAATAGAGGATAAAAACCAATTTGCTTCTCTAACCATTTATATTTTTGCTCAAACCACTCAGCATCTTCTTGATCTTCCACGCTTTTTGCACCAACACTTGCAGGAGATTGAGTTACTTCTCCGAAGGTAACAGCAGATAATGGTCGTGAATGGTGAAATGTCAGCAATTTGTGCCTCTCTTTTGATTCAATAAATTGTTGATCAAAATTTATAATTTCAGCCATATCATAAGTTATCACAACTTAACCTCACCACCAAACACTCTCTCTACAGTCGACTCATCTGTTTCCAAGTCATAGTCTCCACGATTATGGTAAATCCTAGCGGTATTTCCCTGTACAAACACATCATGCGAACCCCAAGGGTCAATCTCGTCCATGTCTATAAACCTGTGTGGATATTTACCAATGAAGTGCTTGTATTCGTCCATGTTTATTTTTCCATACCCTCTCTCCGAGTTTGCCATAACAACAACATTAATCACTTTTCTGTCATGTTCCAGTTTTTTAAGCAAGACTTCGAGAGCAAGTTCTTTGTCTACATAAATACCAGGC
>JADGBS010000288.1 GCA_015231325.1 Oligoflexia bacterium
CTTCATTCTTGGGTTCCATGATTTTTATCTTTATTATGATTTTGTTAGCATTTAATATCGTGGCCATTTTTGTTCTTAATGGGGTAAATGCGGAGACTTTTATTATCACCTTCTTTCCAGCAATATTTCTTATTGGCCTGATGGGTACTTTAAAGAACTATCCCATAAGGCAGATAGTTTCCATCTTAACTATTGTCTTTGTTCTGTATCTCATTACCATCTTGGAAATAAAGCTAATATTTTGCTTCCCGCTTATTCTCATAGTATCGTATGTTCTTGGGAATTTTTTAGAATCGCCAGAAATAAGTAAAAAATATCACACAGAAGCATTGATCATTATCCTATTATGCATAGTAAGCTTTTATAAATATCTGACCTATGCTCCAGCACCACACGCATTTACTGAGTTTTTTATTGCCATAGGCGTTCCCATATTGGGAATAGTTATCGCGAAATTATTTCCTAATGGTTTTAGTTGGAGAAAAAATGGTTAAACAAATTATCTCAATACAAGATGTTGCAAAGGGAAAAAGATGTTATATCAATGGAACAATTCAGTTTGATTCTACTGATGAGGGAATATATCACGAATTTTTGGCCGCACTGGCGGCGATAATTGCTAATCTAAAAAAAACAGCGCCAATAAATGCCTTAATTTTGGGAGGCGGTGATGGTTTTTGTGCCAGAGAAATTCTTGCTTATTCAAAGGTTAAAAAGCTGTGTATTGTAGATTATGATCCTGAAGTTTTGGATATTGCCAGAACCCATTTTTCCTCCTGGAATAAAAATTCTCTTTTTGATCCGCGCGTTTCTGTTATTATTGATGACGCCAAGATGTTTTTAAAAAAATCTGCTGACCTCTTTGATTTGATTGTTGCCGATTTTACTTTTCCTGAAGATTTTGCTGGTGCCGAACTTTTCACCAAAGATTTTTTCCTTTCGGTAAAGAAGGTATTGGAGAAGAGCGGAGTGTTTGCAACCAACGCTGTTTCTCCAGAAAAAACTCCCTGGGCATTTCGCTCGATCATCAAGACTTTGAAGTCAATCGAAATGGACGTGCTTCCGATAGAGATAGATATTCCCTCATTTAAAGAAAGTAATTATGGCAGTTGGGGATTTGTGTTAGGTTCGCCTACTGGCCTTCCTACAAAGAGGTTAAAGAATCTGACTTTTCCATCACAGCTCAGATATCTTAATCAGCAGAGCTTTAATAAAATATTAAAAAAAAATTTCAAGGAGAATATTCTTTCTGCATCTTTTGCTCGACCGATTATCTATCCGGCAGATATCTTGTCAATGCTCAGCTTAGAATTGAATATTAAAAATAATTACTATGAATGGATCCGCAGATTATCACTCATTGTATCGCAATTTGATTGGAAAAGCTTTTTTCAAGAGATTGAAAAAATACATATTGATATTCCCCTAAACCTAAAAGAGCAGCGATATGAAAAGTTAATTTATTCCTTTCTGCTTTTATTGACTATTCTCAATTCCTTAAATCCCGACTATGCTTTTTCGAAGGGTTTTTCTGGACATCGCACTGGTAACTCCGGTGATTCGTTGGCCTTTTTTTCTGATAGTAAAAACACTACTCCTTTTCGTTTTAAAGCTGTGGGCGGTGATATTTTGAATTCACAATTGAGTAAGTCGCTGTGGAGTATGTCTGGGGTATGGGCGATCAGTAGGACTATCCATGATCCAACGGAAGCAGACAAAAACCAGAATGAGACACTCAAAGTTTCCTTGAGCGATGAATTACATCTATCAAGCAACGGAAACATATTTATTCCGGTTTGGAATCTTGATTATTTTTATAAATTGACTGAGGACAAAATAATCCTATTTAAAAATGCAGGAGAAGTCATTGCTGAATTTCCTCTAGAAAATGAAATGATTGCCACTTTGCAGAAGACTCTTCCTTTACAAAAGGAAGTTCTGAGAAAAGCAATATCACAGTACGAACAATGGATAAACTGGACTTTTCCTCTATATAAAACATTGCTTAGTAATAGTAGAGTGAGCAATGAATTTATTGAATTAAAAAAAATAATGGAGACTTTTATAAAGAGTGAAGCAACCTTTTCCAAGGTTATCACGCCAGCTAAATTATCGGGGGATTTAATTAGATTGGTGCCGGGAGTTTATCTCTCACCAGCAGGAGATATTCAGCTAACTCAACTTGATCAGAAAACACTGAATTATACCATTAATACTAACCCGGAGATGGATAAGTTTTTGCACAAAGTATTGCACCATTATATCCATATCGATAAAAAATTTAATCAAGAACGATTCTATAGTAAATTAATAGATCAATACGAGTTGTTAAAAATATGAAGGTAATACATCTACAAAATGAAGACCAGGATAGGTGGACCAGTCTGCTTATTTCCTCAGAAAGTTCTGGGTTTATGCAATCTTGGGAATGGAGCATTTTTAAAGAAAAAGAGGGACAACGGGTTTTACGAATTGGAATTCTCGATGAAGAGCAGTTAGTAGCTGGCTGTATGGTATATTTTGTAAAGGCCTCAGTTGGATCATCTCCTCTCGAGATTCCTCATGGTCCAGTGATCCCTTGGAGTAGACCAGGTGCAGATCAATATTTTTTTGCTATAAAGGATGAACTATTTAACTTTGCGAAAGAGAATCTTGCTCCCTCAGCACGTCTTACTCCATTAATTTCTTCGCCGTATCCGGAGCTGTTAAGTTACCTTCCTAAATCGCCAGTCGACATAGTACCTAGTGACACATTACTGATTGATCTCCATAGCGAAGAAGATGTCTTATCACAAATGAAGGAGAAGGGCCGTTATAATATAAAAAAGGCATTGCAAAATGGGGTAATAGTCACTTCACTTTCTGATGCTGCTCTATTAGAACATCCGACGGTGATCATTGATTTTTACAATTTAGTGGAGGTTACTGCCGTTAGGCATTCCTTTGCGCTTGAACCTATTGGTTATTTTGATAGAATGATTAGAACATTAGGCCCTCATCAAGTGTTACGCATTTATCAGGCGCACTATTGTGGAGTACTAGTCGCCACCGCCTTAGTTATATTCTATGGTTCGGTGGCAACCTATTTTTATGGGGGAACTCTTCCCTTCTTGACCTCCTCGATGGCACCCTATGCATTACACTGGAAGATTATTCAAGATGCAATCCGTAGTGGGTGTAAAGTCTACGATCTTTTTGGAGTTGCCCCAGATGATCAACCCTTTCATGCGTACGCAAAATTTGGTCAATTCAAAAGCAGATTTGGTGGGAGAAAGGTAAAATATTTTGGATCTCACGATATCTACTTTTACCCTCAGCTCGCAAAATTGTTGGCCAATAATATTATAAAAGGAGAGTATCTGTGCAAGTAGAACAAATGATTAGTACCATTATTTACAGTATTATCGGAATAGTAATTTTTTGTATCTCTTACTACATCTTTGAACGAATTTCCCCATTTTCGATAAAGAAGGAGATCATCGAAGACCAAAATATCGCTCTAGGTGTTATCATGGGTTGTTTTGTTATCGGCATATCGATCATAGTTAGTTCGGCGATTAAGTAAATTCAATTCGATATATAGTTCCTATAAAAGTTATTACCAGAAGTTTTTCCTAAATTTTTGTTCTGATTATGGATAAGTAATCTAGTTAAAGGAGACCATTTCATTCCGGGGGCGAAGCTGCTTTCGCTTCGTTGGCAAGCCCATACCGTTCCTTGAACTTATATACTAGCTCGTTGTTAATAATTTTGGTCCTAGTCTGTAGTACAAGATGGGCACCCCTCTTCGTCCATCTCATTTGTTGCTTTTTAACGAAACGCTTACTGATTACTTGGTTTACGGTCGATTCTGCAAATGAAGTCGAAATAGTTTCACCATGACGATAACGATCTCCATAGTTAGGTATAAACTTCGAATTTGCTTCAATATAAGATTGAAATAAGATTGAAATAAGATTGAAATAAGATTGAAATTCAGTAAGAGTTTTGTACAGCGATTTTGCCTTATCTGATATTATTTCTTCGCCACAATTATCAGCATCATGGGGGTTGCCGGGTAACCGAGGTGGGAGCAATCCCACCTCGGTTACCCGGCATACCCAAGTTGATCACTCCACGATTAATCGTTGGGTTTTGAATTACACTCCTGAAATTGAAAAAAAATTTAGAAAATATAAACATCCAGTGGGGAAGAGCTGGCGAATGGATGAGACCTATATTACTTATACCCCGTCGCGTGAGTAGTGTTGCTTTTTTTTCAGATTTTCGCTCGTGATATTGAAAAAGTATGTAACCCTATTTATGCGACGTGGTATAATAGTTGCGCGAAAAACCTAAAATCAACCCAATTGACGAGCTAAATCTGACCATTTTGCACGTAAAACAACCTTATGGAAAATATTGAGACATTTTGGTATA
>JADGBS010000289.1 GCA_015231325.1 Oligoflexia bacterium
TTGATTATTTTTCATTTATCGTAACTGGCCAAGAAGATGTGGCTAAAAACTGTTCTGTAAAATTATACTTGACTTTGAGTTCTTGATAAATGGCTTCAGTAACAAAAGGAGCAAAAGGGTGAAGAAGCTTTAGTGAAGTTAGCAAGACAGTTATGACATTAGCAAATTTATGTGCCATCGTATCTAGTCTATCTAAAATACTCATATACTACCTATTCTACCACTTTTATTTACACGATCAACTTAATACACTTCTTCATGTTTGCCAATTTTTACAAGAAAGACAGTATTTCTTTCAATTGTCAGTATAATCCGAATCGATTTGTCCACAGAAATAGAATAATACTTAGTTCCCGACAATTTATGCATTCTTAAACTTGGGTGATCAATATCTACTTGAAGTAATTCGACTATTCGTTTTACTTTTATTTGATATTTTCTATCTCGTTTGGCGATACTTTTCAGTTTTTGATCAAATTTACTTCCAATCTCAATTTTGTACACTATCTAACATTATATACTTTTGAAATAATTATCAACATCCTTTTTGTTTCTTAAAGTGATCCCTTTTCCTTCTCGTTTTTCTTTTTTAGACTCTTCCAACAATATATCTAACTCTGACACCCGCAAAGTTTTTCTTAGTGAAGATCTAACTAAATCACTAAAAGAGACGTAATATCCCTTTTTTATTTCTCTATCTGCTAATGCTTTTAGCTTTGATGGTAAAGATATGTTTATTGTACTAATCATGTATGAATAATAGCAAAAAACATACATACAAACAATATATTGTTTAATGTTAAACTCTACTATATATGACAAGCCATAAAAAACGTATCCTTACCGGCGACCGGCCAACCGGACCTCTCCATTTAGGTCATTATGTAGGTACTCTCAAAAATCGTGTCCGGCTTCAAGATGAATACGATTGTTTTTTTATTATTGCCGATCTTCATACTTTAACTACGGCAGCTAATTACGAAAAAACTAAAGGCTTAAATGACCGCGCTAGGGGATTAGTTCTCGACTATTTATCTGTTGGTATTGACCCATCTAAATCAGTAATTTATCAGCAAAGTAAAGTTCCTGAGGTCACCTATCTTTCAACTATTTTTAGCAATCTTGTTACTGTCCCTCGTGCTGATCGTCTCCCTACTCTAAAAGATGTCATGAATGATCTCCATATTGATGCGCCTTCAGTTGGGTTATTAAACTACCCAATTCTTCAAGCTGCTGACATCTTAATGGTCAAGGCAAATCTTGTCCCCGTCGGCAAAGATCAACAAAGTCATATTGAAATCACCCGTGAAATTGCTCGCGACTTTAATAAAGGGTTTAAAGAAATTTTTCCCATTCCTGATGCACTAATCGGTGAAGGGGGGACTTTAATTGGCACTGATGGTCAGGCCAAAATGAGCAAATCAATTGGCAATTGTATCTATTTGTCAGACGACGAAGAAACAGTCAACAAAAAAGTTAAGGGAATGTATACCGATCCAACTCGAATCAAGCCCACCGACCCTGGCCATATCGAAGGCAATCCTGTCTTTATCTATCACGATGCTTTTAATGATGACAAAGACGAAGTTGCCGATCTTAAGGACAGATATATCAAAGGTCAAGTCGGGGATGTTGAAGTCAAAACAAAGCTGGCTCTGGCTTTAAATAAATTCTTAGATCCCATCCGCGCCCGTCGGGCTAAGTACGAAGGTAATACTGATTTATTAAATCAAATTATTTTCGAAGGTTCAGAAAAAGCCCGCACCGAGGCATCCAAAACTCTTGAAGAAGTGTTGACAGTTATGGGGATAAAATAATATGCCCCTTTGGTTTCTGCTCACCTTAGGAGGTGTCCTGTTTGTTTCTTTTGCTGAGATCGCCCAAAAAATAGTTATTAGCGGCAAATCAGAAATCAGTGCTGAAACCAATAACTTTATCGTTTGGGGAATTCAAAGTTTCTTTGCCTTTATATTCATAATATTTTTTGCATCTCATGACTTTAGTCTGCTCTCCCATATTCCTTTAAATTTCCTGTTAATTATTCCTGTTTTATATTTTTGGGGAGGCACCCTCTATTATTCTTCCTACAAAGAGGGTAGTGTTTCCATATCGAACATTCTTGTTGGAATTTCATCTGTTGTTTCCACTTTTCTCGGGATCACTTTTTTTGGAGAAAGTAGCAATCTTTATAAACTTATTGGTTTGTTATTAATCATAATAGCCATTGTTTTTGTAAATTATTCAAAAAATCAAAAGCTCACCAGATCAAACTTATTGGCTTTAGCAGGAGGAGTAATTTTTGGTCTAACTTTTACTTTTGATAAAAGATTTGTCTTAAATATTGGTCCACATTTATATCAATTCTTACTTTGTTTTTCTGTCGCTGCCATTAGTTTGGTTTTTCGAGGTAAAAAAATAATTTCTGAATTAAAAAATGTAAAAATAGCCGATCTTAAGGTGATGTTCATGTCCGCAACTTTCTTCTTTGGCTACAACAAGCTTCTTTTCTGGGCTTATCAAAACAGCGGTGAAGTCGGTCGTATTGATGCAATTAACAACACAGTTATTTTCTTCGTTATAGTTCTTGAGTTTTTAATTCTTAAAGAAAGAAGCAATATGTTCCGTAAGTTCGTTGCCGCCGTAATTGCATTCACCGGTGTTACGCTCCTCGCCCTAGCAAAATAATTATTTTGTATATCTCAGTTTTATCCGATCAACTATTTTTGTCGCCGGTTGGTACTTCTCAATGGGGGCAACATATCTTGTGCTTACCTCAATTGCAATTGGATTGTCTGTCGCCAATTGTCCTGAGTCAATCCGTATTCCGTTATTTAAAACTCCATATCCCCGATATTCATCACCAGTCCAATTTACCTCAATCCCATTTCGAGTGACCGAGCCTGATTGAGGCCCAATTGTCGACTTACTATTGTCTGAATACGTTATTTCTACTGGACACATAGGGCGATTATATCATAACACTAGCAAACACCATACTGAAGACAAATAAAAATTATTTTTTATCATCAGGCCGAGGAACAAAACCAAATCCTTTTACTTCACTTCTTTTTCTAGACCTAGTTAAAATTCCCACAACATTTCTATCTGTCATTACTTCTACCAGTGCGTCAGGATCTAGATAAGCAGTTACTCTTGAAGAATATCCTTTTTGTTCGTTTACCACTTGTTGTACTGATACAATCAAGATCCTTCCACCGTTAGTCTCTCTTGGTATTGGCGCAAAAAACAAATCAACTGGTTTATTGCCTTCTCCAGGTAAACCAAAATTAGTCCTAAATACAATATTCTCTCCTAAGTCACCAACCTTCTTTCTCTTAATTTTTTCCGACATTCATCCATTCTATCAACAAATAAATCTCCGAGTCAACTAATCAAATTATACCTCTACTTGGTAATATTCTCAAATAATACATTTTGATATAATCGCCCCTATGCCAGGAATTTTCAAATCATCCGGATTTCGTCTAGAAAAAGATCAAATAATTGCTGTTTCAGATCAAAGGAATCAAAAAACATTAATTGTTCGAGGCACTCAAACAGGTATTGAAATATTAAACGCAAAACTAGCTTCTGATCATATCGAAACACCTGTTTTACATGCCATTGAAAATAGATATCTAAAAATTCGTACTTGTCATGGAATTCCTGACACAATTTTCCCCATCGAAGAGGAAAGAGAAAAGTAGGCATGCATGGACTCGAACCATGGACCCCCGACTTATAAGATCGGTGCTCTAACCAGCTGAGCTACATGCCCTTAACTATTCGAATTATATCAACAAAAACCAACTATTTACCTCCACATCCTGGCCCTGATCGTTTCAAAGCTCCAATCACACTATCTTCAGCTGCAAACAGTTGACCTTCTGTTAGATTTGCTAATTCTTGTCTAACTTCTTTCCATGCCGAGCTACCTGCTTTTCTTGCTTGGTAGAATCCATCAGCATGCACATTAGGATCTCTCGCTGCAACATCAATTACTCTTCGGGCATTTTCAAGACTAATAATTTTTTCTGCAATATTTTTCATATTTCGAGTAGCAGGACCGAGACTTGAACTCGGAACCTCAGCGTTATGAATGCTGTGCTCTAACCAATTGAGCTATCCTGCCTTGTCCGCCCTAGCTTTGCGCGTAGGTGGGCCGTCACAAACTACAACAGAGGAATTATACCAAAAATAACCATTTATCAGTTTGGAAATTTACTTGTTTGTCTTTTATGCCTTGAAGTAGTAATATATCCACTATCTATGGCAAAAAAGTCAAATGAACTTACTGGTACGGTAGCTGAGTTGTCCAATCTAGCTGGGTTATCTGTTGTCGAACAACAAATCTCTGCCATCAAAACGACTGGCTACGATCTTGAGTCAGCTTTAAAAGACGCTAATTTACTCAG
>JADGBS010000028.1 GCA_015231325.1 Oligoflexia bacterium
GCCTAGTACAATCATCTGCGATAGCGAAGTGGGGGGCAATATTTTTTCTGGAAAATATGCACCGATGGCCACAATTAATTTCTTATCGAGAGTACTGGATACTTTTTTTAAAGGATTTTGTATATTTAAATTCAGTAGGTAACTGAACAAAAAAAACATGATAACAAGATTGTTACCAATACTGCAACTTTACATGCGGGGAAAGTTCGTTGCATTTTAATTTCTCCATGTAATAAGTACTTTGATACTAAATTTAATATATAAATTTTTCAGCGAATAAATTCAGCTTTCGTCGAAAACATAATTGAAGTACCGGGAATGGTAATTCAAATATTACATCTTATACTGCATTTTTTTACTTAATCCACATTAATTTCGTTAGCGCAAAAAAATGCGCTAGATAGTAGTGACTGGCAGTGAGGTGTTATAAAAAAAGAGTTGATACAAATAAATTTGCCTGTAATTTTAAAAATTTAAAATTATTAAAACAACTCTCTTATTCCTTGGAAGTTATCGGTTAGTAAGGTTTTGATTTCTGGTTGATATTTTTTTATGACTTTAAAAAATGCGAACAAGCATAAACTCCAACTTTTTGAGCACTAACATTAATTTTGCTCCGGATCAAAAAAAAGATTCAGGCTTCATACCTCCGAAGATATAACACTTATCGCAACTTTCAATTTTCAGCTTTACTTTTTTCTGGATTAAGCCTATAAGACCAACCTGTTTTATTCTATTCTATTTTTATTTTATAAAAACGATTATTAAAATGAGAAAAATAATTTACATACTATTATTTTCTATTTTTATACTATCTCAGCAATTAGAAATAAGCTTTGCGTCTAATCAAAACCCAACTGCACCTACAGTCGTTGAGCTTAACAAGGAAGTTGATTTCACAAAATTGCAACTGACGCCTCAGTCAGAAAGCATCTTCGAAGGGAAAAAAATCTATTTAAGATCTTTTGATAGACCTTTTGTAAATATCGGTATCGTCGAAAGAGAGGACAGCTGGAATCGAATCATTCGTCTTAAACGATAGCATTATGTTAATGTCACCACCAAAGATTTCATAATGGGTTTGGCCATCGTTCATACAGGGTATGCATGTCAGTTTTTTGCTTACATCTTTGATTTAGAAAATAAAGAGTTAAATGAGTATAGCTCTACTCATGAGAGCGCACTTAATGTTCCTTGCAGTATTGCTCCTAATTCTATATCTGGTGAATCTAGATACAAGAAAACACCTCTATCTCAAGAAAGTATCCGGATTAAAAATATTCCTGGTAGTCAAAGAGTAGTGTTTAATTTAAATAACAAAAAGAAAATTTTTAAAGGAGACATATCAATTGAAGAAATGGGAACGCCTTTGGTTAGTATTAGGGAAGTGGAAACATCTGGAAGGATTATTTACACCCATCAAAATTCTATAATGAGAACTTCTGGTGAAATGTTTTTAGGTGATAAAAGGATCAGTTTAGATTCTATCAATGATTTTGCGGGGATGGACTTTACCATTGGTCTACATGCTCGTGAAACATATTGGAATTGGGCGTCAGGGGCCGGTTATGACCAAGATGGAAAAGCAGTTGCAGTAAATTTGGCAGGAGATCCATCGGGTAAAGAACCCAATAAAATTAGTAATATCTGGATCGATGGCAAAATGTATATGGTCAGGGGTATTAATTTTCAATACAAAGATACATTAAGTGAATGGAAAATTACAGGACCCGATGGTACAAATTTGACTTTTACTCCCTATGGACAACGTGAGGGTAATTTAAACGCATTGTTGGTTATCTCAAAGTTCAAACAACCTTTTGGAAAATTCGTTGGTACAATCTCAATTGAAGGAAAGGAATTAAACGTTGAAATGCGTGGAGTAACTGAAGAACACCATTCTAAATGGTAACCTAACCATGCATGAGACCATGATTAGACCTGTGGCCTTGTTTTCTCGGCTTCGACAAGTTTGTTCCTGTACCTCAACAGCACCACACATAAAAAGTTCGGCATTCTCTGCTCTGATTGGCGGAAATTATCTAAGCAAGATTTTCATTTTCTATTACAGGTACCTCCTCAATAACCTTAATTGAGTAAAAAAACCCGCGTAATATTTAAGCAGCATATGGTATAACTAATTGTTATTAGGTGACAGATACTATGTTTTATGCCCATATCCTGTTTTTTCAAAAATTTTACGTAACACATAATTAAGGCATCCACAAGCACCCACAAATTATTCAAGATAACCCCAAATTCAACACAAGGAATCAGTGATTATACGTGAGTATATCAGCTGCCTGCCAATTAATATTGGATACTCTCGGATGATCAATTGTTCGCTGAGATTTTTGCAATAGTGCAATATAGAGAGTTACTACCACATAATTAAATTTCTTTGATTGTTTTTTCTAATCTTTTCAATAAATTTTTATCGATAGTTCCAACATCACATATAATCGTAATAATTATACGGGGAGCCAGTATTGGTTAACACTAGTTTTTTTTATTTAGAATAGGAAACTTAGTTAATGAAAAAATTATTATTATCAAAAAACGTAAAATTATTTTTATTGAATATTCTAATCAAGTTATTAGCTTTGAATTTGTCTTTTTTTATTATTTCTGGTTCAAAGGTTTTTGCAGCGGCCGCGTCGGAGTCACTGGAGCTGGAGGAAGGGGCGGAGCAGGTGATACCAGCAGGTGCATCAGCAGGTTCAGCATCAGCAGGTTCAGCAGCAACTAGAAATATCAGGGTGAGGTCAATGCGATCTAATAGCTTTGCCCGTTTGTTGGGTGCGGGTGGTGATCGCATTGCGAACATTGCTTCCACCATTCAATTAGTTGTCATCTTGGGGGCCAATAGTGAACAAGCAACAGGAATAGCGCTTTCAAGTACTGATGAATCAGAAACTCTCTTTCAATATGTTTTAACTGTGGCCCATGGTACGATGCTTGGCGATAAGGATATATCTCAAGTAGTAATTGCTGGTAATGAGGAGAGTATTTCCGTTCAGTTACCTATTGATGAAAGTTCTTTTCCAGATATATTGCATAGGTTAGGGGAGAATACATGGAGTTTTTATGAGGTAATCCCCCTTTCAAAAATACATATCCTTGCGGGTGATGAATTGAATATCGATCCACTAGCATATATATCAGAACAGCTACAAGTGTTAACAGATTGGGAAAAGTCAGTTGGGTCTAATCGTGCCTCCTCCTTATGTAAAAATGCCAAAGGTGAAATATATGAAATTGAAACTGATCTGGCAGTATTGAAATTAAAAAACCCTTTACCAGTGCTTCCTAACAAACGGTTGATTTCTCTGCAACAATTGGTACTACCTCAAAATATAATTTCGGCCCCGATTCAAAATGACCGTTACGAATATTTTTTTATTGGATATCATTATGATAAAAATGAATTCCGCTTAAATAATAGAATAAGGAATGCTTATAATTTGCGAAGTAGGATTGATCTTAGCGGTGATAATTTGATATTATCTGCTAATATATCTCCTTTCATGATTAAAAGTAAGAGAATGGGGAATTTAAAATTTGATAATAAAGGGGGGTGTTCCTTTTTTAATACCAGAAAAACTATGGAAGGAAAAGATGATGGTCTACTAGATGGCGGAATGAGCGGTGGAGGGTTGTTCATAGTGGATAAGTTCGATGACGATAGACTATATCTTGGTGGTCTGTTGATCAGTACGGATAGTTTGGATTATTTATCTCGGTTTTTATCCATAATAGATAGTGATATTGAAACTGTACAGTCAGCGATTAACGAGATTAAATCAAATTTAGAGGGACACGATTTTACTATAAGTGACAATTTTCAATGCCTTTCTGATAGGGTGCAAATGCAGATTCGATCCATAATTTTACCTGAAATACCATCGCCAGTTATTGAAAATGAGCAACACTGCGCTTTTTGTTTTAAAAACAGCACTAACAGTTCTGCTAGATTGGTATTATGTGGTAGATGTAAACAGGTGTATTACTGTAATGAATGGTGTCAAAGACATCATTGGAAGAGACATAAAGTTGTTTGTAGTTATAGAAAAAATATAAAAGAGGAATAGAGGAATAGAGGAATAGATAGAGGAGTATGGGGTATGGCAGACAAGACAATTTCTCAAGCTTTTAACATTCATTTATTAATTATTCTAACACTATTTCTTGGTAGCTGCTCCGTAGAGACCAACGCTGCAGCTCAACGAGAAGATCTCTATCCAGTCATTAAAAAATATTTTCCTAGCTTTCCAGAACGACTATCATCGTTTACACCCCCTTCTGGTTACTTGACTGAGGATAAAGAATCTATAAGAGAAACAATTGGATATTATTTACCAATTGTCAGAAATATTCCTCATAATGAATTGAGCGCATGGACCAGTGATTCTAGTGGAAAGAAATATAAACAGTACAATCAGTTTGTTCGTCCATATTTTTCACAAAGTGACTATGTGATGCGTACTTTGGATCCGCTACTTTTTAAAATTTTCTCTTTAACCAACACTGGGTTAAAAAATGCTTGGACCGCCGATCAAGAACGAACTAATTTGATGCTACTAATAGATGCAATAATTAATTCGTCTATACATAACACCTCACCTGGTGAATGCTCTTTTTATTTAATAAAAAGCAATGCAAACATAGACTCTATGTCGTTTCCACAAAATGATACTCCCGTATTATTCATTGAGGAGGAGATAGCTCCCGTCTCGAAAACAAGAGTATTTACTGTCCTTAATAACGGTAGTGGGCCAGATATTAAGATGTTGAAAAGAATCGGCACCCAAATACCGCTAAAAAAAGAGGAACTTTTAGATTCACTACAACAAATAAATGATAATGATTTCAATGACAAAAAACATAACCTTAGCAGTGCTCAATGCCAACAAATTTTATTGTATGGAGGCAAATTAAGTTACACTTTAAAAGATAAGAGTGAGTTGCTATCTTTAGTAGATAGTATTTTTACCAAAGCAACGACAGAAGGTTTCGGTTTTGTAATAAATAACAACGCAATCACTAAAGAGTTATTACAATATCTAATTATATTTTTAAATCATCTTGATAATAGTATTAGTTACTCAAATGAGGCAAAAATCTGGTTAAAAAATTTAACCAGAGATGTTTTTTACTATACGCTAATAGATGAAGGGCGGAATATATTTGACTCAAATAGAGAATTAGGTATCTCTTTTAATAGTGAAGATATCGCCGCAGCCGCAGCACATAGGACCCAAAGTCATCTGTCTAGTTTAGAGCAATTTTTATCATCAAGTTCTTCATCATCAAGTTCTTCGAGTTTGATGACAGGAGTTTTAATGAATCCACTGATTGAGACCAATTTTCATTGTCTCAGATGTCTCTGTCAACTCCTGTATGAATTTGGAGACAGTACGGAAGTAACTCCGTTGTGCGAAAGATCTTTTATCTTAATGACCAAACAATATTTTGCACAAATTGCTGCTGCCTATTCAAGTAGAGAGAGTGGATTTCCTAGAGATACTTCCTATCATTTTATACGGGCAGCGGAAAATTTAAGTATGTTAAAGGTACTGAAGCAACGTTTCACTAATGTGGCAACTGTAATTACCGTTGATGATTTTATTGAATGCGCAGGACAAGTAGGGATGATGGAGTGCTGCGGTTGCGGACCCGCAGCCGCTAGTAGTCCTGGTGCTGCTACGCAACGGCCAGTCGTAATATTGACAGGAGAATTGCAACCATTACATGAGTTACTCTTCCCCGATAATGGACAAACAGCTATTCTTGGGGGCAGATCTTTATTTTTTGCTCAGTTGTCTCACTGCATGTATGGACAAAGTAATTGGAACCTTATCAGTAGTAAGCGGGACGGTCTTATGGAGTCGATTAGTATGACCGGGTTACATTTACCAAACGTTCTCAGAGGGTCAACCCCAGTTTCCGTACTTCCAAGTTTTCAAGATATGTTATCTCCTTACCAAGCTGATAGTCTGGAGTACTATAAGTCGAGTTTACGTAGCGATATATTAAAAAGATCTTTAGCTTCTGTAAAAAAGGAATATAACCCATATTTCGCTAAATTGAATAATCTTTATGCCGTGGATTTTCAGAAAATAAGAGATAAGACCGTGGAGGAATTATTGAATGAAGAAACTTGGAATATGGATGAACTTTTAAAAGTTCCACTAAATAATAGGACGGCATTAATTGTAGAACTGAATAAATTAGTTATAGCAACTTTCGATAAAAAAGTCAGAGAGGAGTCATCAAAAATATTTTATGCTCCTACACACGATACCATAGTTAATCCGCTTCTGTTTTTCGACCGAACTATCTTCGAATCTGAGAGAAATCCTGGATATTTTTTCCCGGTTAGTTCGGCCTCTGATGAAAAAGAGGAATTTAAAAGCAATCAGGCACAACCATCCATAGTTCATCCGATAACTTTAAAGGATATTGTATCTAAAAATGCAAGATCAAGCTTATTTGTGGGCTGCACTCAACAAGAACAAGTGAAAAAACTGCTGTTGCAAGCAGTTCACAGTAAGATTGATTCAGGGATTATCGAGAGCTCTTGGGATGAGCATGAAGGGATTACGGTGTCTCTTAATACAGACGGCAGCAAACTACTCAACGTACCACGAAGATATGTTTTTTGGATCTCCCGCTCGCCGCGTTCGTCGATACCTTGCATAGAATCTTTTTGTCCCGACTTCTCCGGTGATGAAATGCAAGCAATAAATAATGCTGAAACAACTATTTCTCTTGCACAGCAAGGAGATTTGAAAGAATCAAGAAGATCTCTTCAAACGACAGAAACGGCCGTCAATACGTGCTTTGCCAAACTAGATGCTGCGATAGAAGCACACCACCAAAAAAGTGCTGTTATTGCTAGGAGCGGAGCTGCTGGTGCTCCATCAATAACCGAGGAAGCTTTGTTACAACAGTTACAAGAGGACATGGCAAGTGCTAATAAAGCCTTCAGATCTGCAGAAAATGCTTTACGCTTGGCAAAAGCAGCAGTAGAAGCAGCTGAAAAAAGACGGGCAGAGGCAGAAGAAGAAGCAGAGGCAGAAGATATGCCACCACTTATTATCCCACCATATTCATAACTGCTGCAGCAGTCGCATGAATAGAAAGGGGTGTATTATATACAAGTATAATTTCCCGGATATAGGTATACAGCTGTCACCAAAGTCTTTATGCCAATTCTCTTCACAATGAGGTCGATATTAGGAGGCCTTCCTTTGAGTCCCTCTACCATTAATATTCCTAGCATGAACATTTTTTAACTTCTTCTTTTTTATTTATTCATAATGAGTATGTTATCCTCCTCCTGGATGGCGGGGCGGAATTCGTGACTTCTAGGCGATAGTCTATTTATCATAGGGTTATGTTTCTTTCTTGTATTATTGAGCTAAGCTTAGACTAAGGCGTAGAATTTCAGAGGAAAATCTAGCGTTTTTTCTTAGGTCGAAATCAGTGGTAAGCGATAAGGTTATTAACCATAGTTATAACTTTATATTGTCTATATTGTTTATATTAACATTTTAGCAGATGAGGTATTTTATGGCAAAAATGTCTATTCTTTTCATTGTTCTGCTATTTGCATCCATCGGGTACAGCGCACAGGCGGCAGATTTTTCGTCAATTAAGAATATTAGTGAAGGATGTATCGTTAAAATTAACGTGAACAATCCCGTCGAGGCAGCACGCCATGATTGGCGTCATTCCAACGGACGATTTACCGGTTGGGGAAACTCCTGGGCCGAGTTCAATGGAGCAGGTGGATATGTGGCAGGATTTCAGGAATTAAATCGCGACAACACTTGGGTCCATTTATACGATCCTTCACGCGATATGTACGTCTCTCTCAGTTACGATAAAAGCATGTGGCGTGTTGGACCTCATGGCACATGGAATGTTCTCTATTATGGCGGTTGGGTCGATTGAACCTAATGCCGAGCGCAATCCCGCTTCCTTCAGGGGCGGGTCAAGTGAGGCGCGATTTAGCGCCATTCCTTTATGATCGCTATTAGAATTTCATTTTTTTACTTAGTTTTTTAGAGGTTTTTATATATTTATCCCTAGTTGGCGTACGTTGATTTTCTATATATTTTTTTATTATTTCCAGCGGAGCGCCACCAGCGGAGACGACACAATAGCTCGGGGTCCAAAAATGATTTCCCCACAACTTATTTTTTATTTGTGACCAAAACTCTTCTCGAAGAAAATATGATGATTTCCCCTTTAGCTTGCTTACCAAATTTGCAACGGCCAGCTTGGGAGGACAACAAACTAAGAGGTGGCAGTGATCGGCCTCTCCTCCGAATTCTAGAAGTTCAGCATCCATTTGCAAGCATGTTTCTTCGAAAATTTGCTTAAGACGCGTAAGCATTGGTTCGGTTAGAACGTCGTGACGATATTTGGTAATAAAGACAAGATGAATAAAATTTTTAAAGACACAGGATCTTCCTGTGCGCCAATCATATTTTTCAACCATATGCTTGACGTTATGATGCTTTTTTTATAAGTTGTCAACATGTTAACTGGAATAAAATTTTTAGCAAAACCAAGTACAGAGCAAAAAATTCGACTCAGTCAGTGGATGGGTTGTGCTCGGGTTATTTGGAATGCAAAATGTGAGGAGGATGAGTATTTAAGAAAATTTTCCGTTCGTTATCTCCCTGTAGGAACCTATCCTCCCATTGATCAAACTTTTTCTCAGTACAAGACGGAGTTGACTCCTTGGCTGAAGGATTGTCCCAGTCAAATCTTGAGAAATTCAGCAGTTAATTGGTACCAAACTTATCAAAAATTTCTGAAGGGAATTTGTGGACGCCCCAGAAAAAAGCGAAAAGGTGATGCTAGCTCCATCCACCTCACGAGGGAAGTTTTCATCTTGGAGAAGGATGCGTTTGGAAATTTTAAACTTTTTATCGGCAGCAAAACCAACAACATTGGATATCTAAGAGTAAAGTTTCATACCAATAATTTTTCAGTTCCAAATTCAATAAGAATACGCCGAGAAAAAGATCGGTACTATGTTTCATTCTGCTACGAGGACGGAATAGATGGTAGTGATTTGTGGGAAAAAGAGCAGTATCTAAAACACTTCTCTCAATTCAGTAGCGCTGAGCTTGATGAAATTACCATTGGAATTGATAGAGGGATCAAGCGACCTGTGCAGGCAGGAGATAGTTATTTTGATCTTAGTGATAATGAAAAAAGGAAAAGATCAGGTAGGGAAAAATATTTTAAAAGGCCACAGAGAAGATTATCAAAGCAGAAAAAAGGATCCAGACGGCGAGAGTTGTGCAAGACCAAGTTAGGGAAGACTCACCAAAGGATTTCTAACATCCGAAACAATTTTTGTCACCAAACATCTAAGAGGTTGGTGCAGGGGCAGTCAAAAATTTTAGTTTTCGAGGATTTAAAAACAAAAAACATGAACAGGAGTGCTCGTGGAACAGTGGAGAATCCCGGAAAAAAAGTGCGTGCAAAATCAGGTCTAAATCGTAATATTCTAAATCAAGCATGGTTCAAATTAGAGACATTCGTCGAATATAAGGCCCATAGGTCCGGGAAAGTGGTTTTTAAGGTAAGTCCTCATCATACTAGTCAGGAGTGTGCTGATTGCGGTCACACTCATCCAGATAATCGAGTACGACAAGATCTATTTGTTTGTACTGTCTGTGGAAATACTGACAATGCTGACAGAAATGCCAGCAGGGTGATCAAAAAACGAGCAATTAACTTGATTTTAGACTCTGGAACGGAGTTGTCTAAAAAGGGAGTTTTAGTTAACTCTTCTTAGCAGATATTGGGCGTGGAGGTGGCGAAGCGTTTCTTCTCCCGAAGGGATGTGTGCCACCGAAGAATCGTCAAAAGAGAATGCGTCGAAGGGTCCCCCTGAGACGCCCGAAGCCTGGACATTTATGGCCGGGTAGTTCACTTTAGAAAACCTTTGAAAAATAACAATAATTACTTGAATGGAAAAAAAAATGAGCGTACGCTCAAACCATACCAAAAAATTGTTATCAGTTACAATTTTTGCCGCGTTAGTGATGGTATCACTGACAAATGATTTTTCTGCATTACCACCGAAATATTTATCTGAGGACAAATTGCCTAGCTGACTTGGCCAATATAATTATTGCAAATACTTTTAATCTTTAATTTTTAAACATTTGATTCAAAAAATTAAGATAATGAGCGTTCAATTTTCTCCATTCACGAATAATCCCTCTTGCGAGCAAATTATGCAAAAAATTTTCAATTCGATAATGTAGTCTCTTTAGATATACTGCTTGATAAATAGTCTGCGGAATTGCCCAAAATAGCTCTTTGGCAGTAGTTACTAGACGCGACCAAGAGTAATATTCGTCAAAGGAAGAAATTATATTTTGCTGAAGAGCTGATGCGGAGATGTTTTTTGGACGAAATACAACATGAAGAGCATCGTAATATCGCCACCTCTTATGGAGTATTCTCTTCTCTTTTTCCATTTTTTCATAAGTCTCTGTTCCAGGAAAAGGCGTAAGCGCTAAAAACTGTAAGGATCCAATTTTATTTCTTCTGCAAAAATCAATGGTCTCTTTAAAAACGTTAGGTGTATCGAAATCATGACCAAAAATAAACATGGCATGGATAGATATCCCCACAGAATGAATTTTCTTGATACTCATTTCTATTTGTTCGGTAGTTTGTGACTTATGAATATTATTTAAAACCTGATCATTGATAGATTCAATACCTAGATGAACCCTAGTGCATCCGCTTCGTTTCATCAACTCTAGCAACTCATCGTCATTAGCTATATCTATCCTATTTTGAGAACTCCAACTTTTTTTTATATTTTGTGCGATCATTTGCTCAAGTAAACTTTTAATCCTCTTTTTGTTAGCAGTAAAATTGTCATCATAAAAAAAGATATTCGGCTGTTGCACTCTAGAAATCTCTTCAATAACCTTTTGATTATCAACTTCTCGAAATTTTCTTCCAAAAGTTTTAGTTACTGAACAAAAACTACAGTCAAAAGGACATCCTCTTGAAGTAATTAATGGATAAATAGACATCAGCTTATTTAAAGGTAAATTAGAAGAATGAGATAACAAAGAAAAATCCGGAGTAGGGATCTTGTTTAAGTCTTCTATGTGTTTAGTAACGATTTTTTTTTCTGATGAACCATATTTTAATAAATCAACAATTACCTCCTCTCCCTCTCCTTGAACTACCCAATCAGCAAACTCCAACGACTCCTCTGGAAGCAACGTAGGATGCACACCTCCAATGATTATTTTGCCATGCGGATTAAGTTTTCTAAAAACTTTTGCTATCGCATGACCTCTCTCCACACTAACTGTGAGCAAACTTAACAAAAGAAAATCAGCTTGCAAATTTTTACTCATAAGAATTGAAAGATCGAATTCTTGAGAATCAACTAAGCGGGAAGGAGATTGGCGGCCCATGTGCATTATATTTTCATTATATACAACCACCTCAAATCCAGCGGCCTTCAAAATAGTTCCTAAATAAATTGGACCCATCAGAGGGAGAAACATAAATCTCTTAAAAACATTTGCCGGAGAACCTAACGGTTCTACAATGATCACTTTTTTCTTCATGATTGTTCCTTCATTAAGATGCTAAGGACATATAACAAAAATTATATAAGGAAATTCATTATGTCCTAAAATTTGGTGATACAGAATTATTGCCATTAGTTAATTATTGTCTCGCTAGCATTACTAAAACTAATAAGCACATACGAGAGTTTATCGTGATTAAAAATAGTTGGCAACCCTGAAAATTTTCTGGGTGTAAAACATCATTTTTTGATCGACATCAATACAATTTTTACTTTTACTTTTAATTTTACTTTTAGACTATTATAATTCTCTTGATCGCTACACAGTCCTTACGCAAAAATAGTAGCTGACTACAATGAGTGGTTACTGCTCATTTGTTACAGCGCGACGAAAATAGAAAAAATAGAATATTGAAATACCGAAAAAAACAGCGATGTTAACTAAAAGATCAGAAAGACCTGTATCTATCAATAACGCAAAATCAGCAACTACTGAGAAATACTGATAATGAGACGATCGATTTCTTGTGGCGTTATGCCAGCGTCTACTAAAGCATCACGAAAAACCCCAACTACACTTGGCATTTTCCCCTGAATATCGCCTCCCGGTGAGTGGGGACAATAAGTAAAACCTCTCCCCTCATATCCTGTCCAAGACGAAGGAATGTATATCGAAAGATGAGATGAACCACTCCCAGGCCGGGAGGTATTGCCCCCAAGCGCTTGTACCAAATTAATTAATTCACTAACATCAATATCCATGTGTATTTTTTTCTTGTTTTTTTTAGCAAATATTCTATCTAAAAGATCTCGCCTTTGATTGTGTCCGAACAATGCAACTAACTCGGACAAATGCCCTGCCTCTTGGGGATAGGGACTCAAGAGAGAAACCGATGGCCCCACTGTCACCGATGGTAAGACAGCTGAAGAAGAAGACGCTGCTGATTCTGGCGGCAGCGCTGGCATACCTGGAGCTGCCGGCGCCGGAGCCAGGATGTCGTCACTTGCTGCACCAGCAATTTCTACCGCCTCCGCCTCTAGTCGCTGGCCTTGTTGGTCCTCCTCTCTTACTGGTCGCGGCGGTTCAACATCCAGCTGGCACTGTTGATCTTGATGTTGTTGGCACTGTTGGTGTTTTCGTTTTTGCTTTTTTATAAGACGCTTTTGCTTATCTTTTTGTTCTTTTTGTTCTCGAAGTTGACTAATAAGTAACAAGTGCCTCGATTGTAATTCACCTTTTAATAAATCGATCTCTCTGCCTAGTGATTCAAATATTATTTTCTCAGCTTGTAACAAAGGAACAATTGCAAAGCGTAAACTGTAACCATTAATCACAGTAATAAATGCATTTTTATAGCTTTGGGACATAGGCAGAACTTGATCTGCTGGTACGGTCGCGCGAAATCTTTCAACTAAAACTGCAGTTTTAACATAAATATTTTTCAGAGAAGCAAATCTTTGTGTAATAAGCGTTAAGCTCGGATCATTTTCATGTACATAGACTTCTGCAAACAAATCGTTAATTTTCTGATTAATAAATTTTTGGACAGATAAGACCTCTCTCATTTTCTCCTTAAGCTGATCATCAAAAACTTTCAATAATGCAGTGATTTCCTTATCAGTATCTGCATTACTATCAATAAGGCCAGTTACTATATTCACTAGTAAAGGAGACGGCACGCTTTCTACAAACATCCTCATCCCTAGATAAAGCAGTTTTTGACAACGATGAAAATCCTCACTCATTGATAATGCAGAAAAATCCGAAACAGAAAACTTAAGAGTAAACATTAGTCTTATTGCTTTATCTAGAATTTCTCCGTCTAAATTAATATCTGGCACGAAGTTTTCACTACCGAATAAATTTACTATTTCAGATTTAATTTCTTTGATTTTAGCTAGCATGTAATCTCTTGATGGCGTAATGTCCGATAAACGATCAAAAATAATGGATCGTGCCTTACCATAAGTAAGGGAGAGGCTCAAGCTAAATTGATGCCTAGACATACTTGCAAAGTCAGATACAAATAATGGCCCACCACTAAATGCTTCATGTTCAACTGAAGATTTCTCTTCCTCCGAAATTTCAATTTTTGCAAAGAAATCACTTAGTGAAGAATAATAATTGTAGCGGGCCTGTAGTAATAGCTCCCCTTCTTCCAAGAAGCTATTTAATTTTTTATCGATGAGACTAGGTACTCCTATATTCTGATTGAGAGGAGGTGTTTTTGTACCATCGTCAGAGTTGGACGCAGCCGCTGAGGCCAAAGCATTTTGAAATAGGCCTGGGCCAAAAAAATTCCCACAGAATGTATAGAACAGACAGAACATATAGAAGGAAAAAAATAATAAATAATTCTTATTACCATAACTCATTTTTATTTTTCTCCTAAGATAGTTATTATCCAATTTCACTCAAAACCTACAACATATATTAGCACATAAATAGAATACACAAATGAATATTGGTCAGGAAATGTTCTCAAACAGTAACAATTTTTTTGCAATTTTTATTATTTGTTCACGTACTTACTGTTATTTGCTGTTTTACTATATTTTATTCTCATCAGTTTATTATCATCAGTTTATTATCATTTTTTCCGAATAGAAGCATCAGATTATCAACGCCTGGACTTATAGAATATTGGAGGACTCAACGATGAAGAAAATTTTTACTGTTCTATTATTAATTATGACTATTTTGTTATTTATTATTGGATTATATAGCTTTAGTGCCTATGAATCTCTATTGATATTTATGCCTCTATTATTAAAATATTCAGGACATACCTTTATTTATCTGTTGATACAGATCATACCAGCGATATTGTTCATCGTATTTTTTTCTCCTGCGCTGTTTCTCTGTTTAAAAAAAAGAATGAAGATGTGCAAAACAATAGTATTGATAGCAATCGTAGTCATAATATATATGATTTCTCAAAATTATTTTTTTCAACATTTAGAAATCAAAACCGACAACCAATGTCCTATTTTATCAGTAAGAGGGATTACCTATTACTTAAAATATGTACTACCGCAATCGTATTCTGCAATTGCAGAGGTGTATAACGAGGAATGTCTAGTTGCAGCATTAGGAAAGAAAATACTATACGATAAGAATTTTGTGAATAGCTCTGTGAATAACCCTATTGGTTACAACGGAATAGAGTATGCAAAGGAAATATTTCTTTTTAGGAAACTCCTGAAAGAAAAAATTGGAAACGATGGAGGTTATTACCGAAATCTACCATTAGTTATCGGTTATGAGAGCACATATCTATTTGATGAAAAAGAAAAAAAAATAAGTGCACAGATTAATTCAGATCAAAAATCGAAGATCCTGAGTCAAACTGCGTTAGCACTTTTGAAGGCGAATATTGAACAAATAAAATTTTTCCATAAATCTTTTTTAGATTTGCAGTACTCAAATAACCCGTTTGATTATCTCTTTTTACCGATATATAAAGCATTAGACCAAATATCACTAACTCATTTTATGACAATGGCGAATAGTAAATTATTGGCCATTACATCCAGTCTTCTGGAAACTTCACAAAAAATGCTAACCAATACCAATACCAATACCAATGCTAACAGCTCCCCAGAAGATACTGAATATTATAGAAAATTAAAGGAAGATGTCACTCTCGTTAAAGATGAGTGGAGATCTATTATCGCTGTAATGGAAAAAAAATATTCATTAACTTTTCACTAAATTGACAGGTCGCTTTTTTAGATATTTTTTAGATACTGTCAGTGAGATGGATGGTGAGAGTCACTCGACGCACTACCTTCTTTTATAAAAAAGGTAAGGATAAAAGCAATACTGAGGGTAACTGGTACTATGGTCAAAGCGGTTTGAAACATCGAAGGTTTAAACACATGTGCCCCATTAACGACACTTCCATCCCAAAGAAAATCTAATATTTTTCCAACTAAGGGCGCATAAACCACACCACTAATCATAGTAATCATGTTTACAAATCCAATTGTAACGCCACTGGCCCAAATCGGTGCATGTGTACAGGCAATAGAAAAATATAGAATATGCCCACCAACGGCAGTACCGAAACAGAGCAAGCATACCGCCAAACCTTCAATCGATAGGTTGGGTGCATAGAGTATTATAAAACTCATTATTGCCGCCCCTAAAGGACTAAACTTTAAAAGAGTTTTGAGAGGGAAACGATTACATAACAAAGGAAATATTAATGACCCAATGGCCAATCCTACGTAGGTAAGCGACATTAAAGTTCCTGCTTTCGCTTCAGTTAGGCCATAAGTGGCCATCAAAAATTGTGTACCCCATGAGTCAGGGAGTGATGCCAGGGCCGAGTAAACAAAAAAACCAAAGAAGGCCATGATCCAAATTTGGGGAATACGGATAATAATATTGAACCCTTTGAAGATTGACTCCTTTTCATCCGCCGGCACCGGCTCCAACGCCGAGGAAGAAGAAGAGGAAACAGAAGAAGCATTTGATCTGACTAAATAAGGCCCGTTGTCTCTGATGAAGGTCCAAGCACTCAAACTGACGACTGCCCCTAGTCCCGCTAGTATCATAAAGCTAGAGCGCCAACCACCAACAATATCATTTAAAAGACTTAAAGGCCCACTTGCGAGCATGGCCCCAGTGGCACCTAAAATTACAGTGATTCCACTAATGAAAGGCAATTTTTTTGAATGAAACCACAAGGTTCCAACCTTCATAGTCCCTAAAAATCCGCAAGCGGCGCCAGTACCGATAAGAAGTCTTCCTAATTCAGCGTAGTGAATGTTTGGGGATAAAGCAAAAATCAAAGTTCCTACTGAGCATAAAAGGGTGGCCACAGAAATCAACCGTCTTGGGCCAAACTTATCCATTAGAACACCCAGGGGTATCTGCATACTCGCATACCCAAGTGAATAAAAACTAACCAAGGTTCCAAAAGTTGTAGCATCAATTGAGAAGTCCCTCATTAAATCATCAACCAAAACGCTAGGGGCAACTCTTAGAAAAAACTGAAAGCAGTAAAAAATTGCAGCGGAAGACCAAGCAATCCACGCTAATTTATTAGACGCCATAGTAGTCGTGGTAGAAGCAGCGCCATTGATATTGGTGTCATTGACATTGGTGTCAATCACACGCATCCTGGCCTTATCGCTACCTCTATCTATGCCTCTATCTCTATCTTTTCGCTGAATTATTCCGACGCTGGGACTTCCAATAACTTTGCCTAGAGTACTTTCCTGCATAATTATAATTCTCCCGTCTAACATTTGAGGCCAAACTAATAGAGGCAAACTAATAACACAATAAGAAACATTCTATTGGCCTTCGATAGAAATCCGATAACAAATTTTCTTACTTTTAATTGCAACGACTTTCTATTATCAATGCGCAAAGGACCAACAATTGTAATCGATAAAAAATTATGGTAAATGAATTACGTTGAGTACTATTCTTGATCACAGAAATGAAATATTGCAAATAAAACGTAATCCATGATAGCATCCGCCACCTGAAATACTACCCCACGAGTAATATTCGACTGTTCTGGGGATTTTTTTGTACTTTTACAATTTCTGGTGACACCAATAAAGGAGATTTTATTCAATGAAAAAACACAGAGCGAGAACACCATTAATCAGAGCGCTATCGATTACTTTTTTTGTTTTCGTTACTTTTGCAGGTACTGACAATTTAGGCCTAAAAGCTTTCGCTGCTCAAGAAAATGATGAATCTATCGGGAAAGACATTCCCTATATGTCCGGCAGTTGTAACGGAATCACTTACGCGTACTACCCACAAAAATGTAGAATAATAATTACCAAAAAAGGTGGTGACAATGGTGACAATGGTGACAATGATGATGAGATAGTTCTCAATACCTCAAGAAGAGGTCCTGCGAATAAAATTATATCAATGGGTCTGACTAAAGATTTTACTAGAGGAATTAATGGACACAACATATTGATCATCGGGGGAGCAGACGGGAGCATATCGCGTTTTGATATCGATCAATCAATAGAGAGTGAGTAAGCAATACGTTAATTATTAAGAACAAACGTATAAGGCATCAATCACCCCCTTGTACCGTTGGTATACCTGCTGCCGGCGTAATTTTAACGTTGGAGTGAACATCCCATTTTCTACGCTCCACTCATCATCCAAAAGTACAAATTTTCTTGGGATCTCATAATTTTTAATAACGTCTTTCAAGCAGTTGATCTCATTTTGGTACAGTGCCTTCAACTTTGCAGAGGAAAGAATCGCGCGTAAATCGCCAGTATCTCCCGCCTTATACTTATTGATCCAATCTAATAAATTCGCTCTGTTAACACAAATCAAAACCACGTTGTAATCGCAATCACTACCATAAACAAAGGCATTATCAATATACGGACTATTCTTTAGATGATCTTCAATTACACTAGGGACAACGTATTTTCCATTTTCTAATTTATATTGTTCTTTGATTCTACCAGTAATATATAAGAAACCCTCCTCATCAATCCGACCCAAATCACCAGTGCGAAATCCACCGTTCACAGTCATCACCCGCTTGGTCTCTTCTGGCAAGTTGTGGTACCCCAGCATTACATTAGGTCCATAAACAATAACCTCCCCCTCTTCGCAACTTTGTACGCTCTCACCAAAGACACTGTGGTCAATAACCACTCTGATATCAGCAAAATCATTTCTGGCCACTACCCCAGCACTTCCAAACTTGAACTTATGTTCCGTATTAGCACTAACCAGTGGACTAGTTTCGCTTAGACCGTACGCCTCTAATACGGTTATACCTAGATTATTTATGAATTTTGCAACTTTTACACTCAATGCCGATGCTCCACTTACAGCATAACGAAGTCTTCCTCCAAATTTTTTCCTGATTAATGCAAATAAAGTCATATCGACTACATGCAATAATATTCTCTGCTTAGCTGTTAATATTTCTCCAGCACGTCGCTTATTAGCAATCTCCATTGCTTTATAGAACAAACTTCTTAGTGGCAATGGCGATTTGTTCACCTTATCATTTATTCCCTCATAAATTCGATTATATAATCTGGGTACAGCAAAAAGCACTGTTGGTTTTATTTCTAAAATATTCTGGGCAATAGTATTGGCGCTTTCAGCGATCGCCGTAGAAAACCCACTATACAATAAATTATGTACCTCAGCTGTCTGTCCAAAAATATGCGCCCAGGGCAAAACTGAGAGGGAACGGTCCTCAGGTAGTATTGTGACTAGATCTGGAATTACATAAAGATTGGATAAAATATTTCCATGACTTAGAATCACCCCCTTAGGATTTCCTGTAGTGCCTGAGGTGTAGATCAATCCCATCGGTTCATGCGTTTCAGGATACATGCTCACAAGTGGACGCTGCTGCCCCATTATCAAGAGTTGTTGATAGTTGACGGAAGTGGCACCACCGTCACGCTCTTCATGCTCTTTATGCTCTTTATGCTCTTTATTGGAAACAATAGAAACCACGTGTTCTAATTTGGGTAAGACTGACTTTAACCCCACTACTGATTCATAAATTTTCTGATTGGCAATAAAGACGACCATGAGTCCAGAATCGTTGATGATATAACGCCAATCATCAAGGTTCTGATTTTCGTACATTGCAACAAAATGCGCCCTAAGCCCCATGGTGGCATAACAACTCACTGCCCACTCAACACTATTTCTAGAAATTATTCCTACTTTATCGCCAGGACCTACTCCCAACAAAGCCAACCCTGCACGCAAGTGATCCACCATCTGTTTAAATTGCCCATAAGTAATCCACTTATAGTGCCCCTCACTATTCTTCACTCCAAAGATCTCTCTGTCTCGAAATAAGTGACATGAATTCTCCTGCATCTCCACTAAATTTTTATAGAGTCTTCTCATTTTACTACCTCACAGAACTTATCAGAAGTTACAAGGAGTACTAACAATAATATGAAAAAGAGTTAGAAGTAAATAGTGTGGCAACAAGAAAGAAAGTTAGACACAATCCCAGTTATATTATAGAGAATCCACAGACAAATTACACCCACTGTTGCTTATAAAGAAGTCACCCTGAGCAGTGGACACCATAGGTTCACTAGCTCGTCTAGGCGAAGATGAAGAATCCGATAATGGAGAAAGATCTGTTAAGAATAACCAGTTGGGGTTTGTAGGAAACGGCGACGGCGACGATGATACTGGGGACAACGATTGACTAAGCGTCCTAAGTACTGGCCCTGGCAATCCCAATAATGCTCGAATCTTCGAGCGAATAAACGCGTCTTCACGACCATTGTGCACAACAAATCCTGCATTTTTTTCTCGTCGCTTAAGCATAGTCGCCAAAATTTGTTGGTCTAACTCCTCTGCCACTATATGTGCAAGACAAGCAAAATCACCATTGCCCAGAATCATCTGTAACGTTGCACCACTATCGATCAAGACCTGCACCTTTTGTCTATCACGCATTCGTATTGCGTGCACCAGTGGACTCAATCCATCGACATCACACTCATCAATAATGCCGTTCAAAATCCCACCAAGCTTCAACTCCTTCAATAAGGAGGAAAGTTGCTGCGCATCTACCTCTTTACTGTCAACTATTTTACATAATTCACATTCTGAAAAACGGCCACCAGTCAATACTTCAACGCTAGCTTCTGTGTCCGCCGCCGCTCTCCCTTCGGTGGATGAGAGCAAACAAAAAACGTACACGATACAGCACGTCCAGAGACCACTACGTAATTTGTGGATCCACATAAAAAACCTCCTTTTTTTGATGTATGTTGCATCCATTATAAACAGAACAGAAAAAATTCAGAAAAACAAACTGAGTATTCGTTATCCACTTTTACCCACTTTTATCAATTTTTATCAATTTTTAATCAATTCCTATAAATTTCTATAAATTTCTATAAATTTCTATAAATTTCTATGAAAATTTTATCAAAATAATTGTAACCATATAACTTTGATAAGTTTTAATGAATGGTTTATGATAAAAGTCGTAGAGTGCGTACAGTTAAAATAACAATAACCAAGGACCATTCTCCAATGCAAATCACCGAAAAAATTTTAGAAAACCACCTCCGATCTCTATTAATCGACATGCCTGGCAGTAGCATGGGATGTGTGCAACTTTGGTTTAAGGCCGGAAGCGCACTTGAAGGGGAAAATGAGTGGGGAATTGCACACTTTTTGGAGCACATGTTTTTCAAAGGAAAGGTACAAAATCAAAAAGATCTTATTCACAGCGCTGCCACAACTATTGTCAAACAGGTTGAGTCATTTGGCGGGGAGATGAACGCTTTCACTTCCTTCGATTACACATGTTACTATATTAATACCCCCAATAATTTTCTCCCTCAGGCCATCGATTTATTAATGAAAATGATTTGTTTTCCAGATTTTAATCAACAAGAACTGATTCCTGAAAAAGAAGTCGTTTATGAAGAATATTTGCGCTCGATAGATCATCCTGGACAATATGCCTTCTCTCAACTACAAAAACTTTGTTTTTTGCATAATTATTCACACCCAATATTGGGAGCAGAAAAAAGTATCAAAAATTTCAATGAGCAATTGCTATATAACTTTCGCAATAATCACTATAGTTATAACAATGCCTTTTTAATCATTGGTGGCAGTTTAAAAGATCGGATGGAAGAAATTATCTCCATAGTAGAAAAATACCAACTACCTGAGGGAGAGGACGCTCAATTTTTGCAATTTAAATTGAAACAGCAAAGCTCGATCGATATCCATCAAAAAGATGTTAATATCGCGCAGCTGAATATGGCCGTAGAATCACTTCCTTATCTAAATCCGCTAGTTGGAGCTGAGGATTTGGCATTGAACTGCTTGGGATATGGAGAAACATCTCGTCTTTACCGCAGGTTAGTTCATGAGAGCGGATTGGCCAACAACTGCTACACCAGCAGTATGTACCTGAACGATGGAGGAGTACACTTTATCAAAATTAGCGCCCCTCCGGAGAATCTTTATAAAATTTATCCGCTGTTTATTGAGGTCATTGACGAAACATTGCGACAAAAGGCATTCGACCCCAAAATTGAAATTGAAAAGATTAAAAACCAATATATCGCTTCTAAAATCTATGAAAAAGAATCGCTGGAATCATACGCATTTGCCTTAGGTAATAGTTATGTACAAACAGGAGACATTTATGGAGAGCATCAGTTTATAGAAAAATTAAAACAAAGTGGCGCTCAAGAAGTCCAGCGTGGATTTCAAGAAGTAATGAACCGACCGTTGCATGCAGTACTACAGATTCCACAAAAATGCAACCTAGAGCTTTTCCGATCAAAATTAGAAAAATTTCATTCAAAACTGCAACAAACAATTCATCGGGCAAATCCTAAAGGCCAATCTAAAAATAATATCAAGAGAAATGCAATCTCTTCATCAAATGCGCAGTCAAATGTACTTTTACGTATGCCCTCTAAATTTGATAGCGCTGCTGCCGTATTTACAATATGGGAAAATAAATCGTCTCCAAAAATAAAACTGATATATCGTCAAAATAAGTTAACCCCTACTTTTGTATTGCATTTCTATTTGAAAGGGGGTCTCGCTTATGAAGATAAAAAAACAAACGGATACCATCATCTTATCAGCGAGGTGATCAGCAAAGGACATTCAAATATTTCGTATCAAAAATTGCAACGAATACTAGAAGAGCGCTCCGCATCGCTCGGTGGGATCTGCGGAAAAAATGCTTACGGTCTAACTATGCATGGTCAAAGTAAAGATTTTGAAGAATTGAGTAAACACTTCATCGGCTCGATACTAAATGCTAATTTTAGTAAACGAGAGGTTATGTACGAACGTAAAATGACATATCGCAGTATTAATATCCAAAAGAAGGATCCTGCAAAACAGTGTTTCAAACAAGTAAATTCTACTTTATTTGAAAAACATCCCTATGCTTTGGAGATCGAAGGCACTAGGGAATCGCTAAAAAATGTAACCAACGAAAAGCTTATAAAAATTCATCAACAAAATCTACGCAACGCAGATGAACTCATTTTTACTTACTGTGGAGACCTAGAATTAAGCAGGGTACAAGACCAATTATTATCCTTGCTAAATCCCCTAGCACTCAGTGGGCAAAAGCGACGGCCAGCAGCAAAAAATCGCACAAATTCAGCAATGCCAGAAATCCCCGCTATGCCAAAGGTATACGGAAAAAATATCTTTATTCCTTTCGATCGAGAACAGACACAAATTTTTATTGGGCTGCCAACGTTTGAGATGACTAATAAAAATGAAATTTTTATTAAAATTCTATCTACATATTTTTCAGGACAGTCTTCTGAACTTTTTGTTCGCGTGCGTGACCAATTAGGTCTTTGTTATACAGTATCTCCCTTGCATTTTTCTGGACTAAATGGTGGATATTTTGGCATATATATGGCGGCCAGCTGCGAAAAAAGTGAACAGGCCATCAACGAATTACGACAAATATTAGATCGCGTTCGAGCAAATGGATTAAGTAACGATGATTTTCAACGCAGCAAACGAATAATTGAAGGGCAAATGCAATTAAGTATTCAAACCAACGATGATTACGCCAACATCTATTCCATCCCTGAATTACACGACTTAGGAATAGACTTCACTTATAATACCAACCAACGCATTCAAGGATGCACCTTAGAATCATTTAATTCTTTTATAAAAAATTTCTTGTCACACGAATGGAACCTCTTTCAAGTTGGAAAGGAGAGAGAACAGAATGTGCCAGTATAGTGGGTAAATGACGGCAATCTATTGTATAGCAAATTTCCAAATATGTTTAAGAGAATCTTCTTCCGCCTAGATTTTTTTTGTTAGCGCACAGTAAATGTTTTCTTTGCTAAATGGTTTACTAATAATTCCGTAGACATTTTCTTCAATTATCCTATGTTGATTTTCCGTAAAATCGGAGGTGATACCACCTGTTATTATTAGTATTTTAGTTTCAAGGATATTCAATTTTTTCATTTCGAGGATAAGTTGATCCCCATTTAATTTTGGCATTTTTATATCTGTAATAATGTAGTCATATTTATTTTGTTTAATTCTATTCAATCCATCCATTCCATCTGGTGATTCATCTACATCCAAACCAAAAGAAATTAAAAATTTTTTTAAAATAACTCTAATATCCTTTTCGTCCTCAATAATTAAAACTTTGCCAGTGATTTTTTTGAAATCTTTTTCAGTAATATAATTTTTGCTTGATTTATTATATTCAACCGTTAATGGTAACTCTATCACACAAGTGGTTCCCACGTTTTTAGTACTTTCAATATGAATTGAGCCATTGAAAGAATCGATTAATGATTGAGATATTGAAAGGCCAATCCCAGTTCCTCTTCCAACCGATTTGGTAGTATAAAATGGATCGAATAATTTATCAAACACAGAACTATCTATGCCTATACCATTATCGGTTATTCTAACTTCTACATTGCTACCTTTTTGGTTTGTTTGGATGGTGATTAGTCCATTGTTGTTTGCCTTTTCTTCAATTGCGTCTTTAGAATTTGAAAAAATATTCATTAATACTTGTTGGATCTTACCTGCATTCGCTTCGATAATTGGCCGTTTAAAGTTAAATTCAGTACAAAACATGATATTTGATCTCTTGAAAATTGCTTCACAAAACATGATTGTTTCCATAATGGTAGAATTTAAATTAAAACTTTCTAAAAAATCTGTGTCAGGTCTTGAATAAATTCTTAAATTATTAACGATGGAAGCAATTCTATCCGATGCTTGTTCTTGAATTTTTAGGATCCCTCTAATATCAATCATATTTATATCATCATCATCAATTTGTATACCTTTTTCTATTGAACAATTGGGGATAATATCTTCTTTGATTTTTTTTATCGTGGCATCAACTTCTTGGTTTAGTATCTGGTAATTACATTTTATTATAGTCAATGGATTATTTATTTCATGAGCAATACCAGCAGCGAGGGTACCAATTGATGCTAGTTTCGATGAGTGGAATAATTTTACTTGTAGTTTTTCCTTTTCCTGTATCGCTTGCTTTCGGGCAGTAATATCAATAATGGTTCCTTCAATATGACGAGAATTATCATGGGGATTCTTAATTATAACAGAATTTATCGAGGCCCAAAATATTGATCCATTTTTTCGTTTGAGTTCTACTTCAAAATCCTTGACCATTCCTTTTTTTTTATCCATTAGTGCGATTAATCTTTCTCTATCATTGGGATTAACATAAACCTGTTCATCAATATTCTTTACAGATATCATAACGTCATCGGGAGATTCAAATCCAAACATGGTAGCAAATGCTGGATTTACTATTCGATATTTACCGTCTATTGTTGCTTGGTAGATGCCTTCTATTGAATTATTGAACATATTACGATATTTTTCTTCACTTTCATTAAGTGCTTTTTCGGCGAGCTTTCTTTCAGTAATATCTTTAGAACTACAAATAACTGTTCTTACATTTTTTAAAGAATCAAATATTGGCACTATGCTGGTTATGTAATATCTGTCGCCATTTGTCCTAGGTACTTTCACTTCAATTCGCTTTTCAATCCCCGTTTCAAAAACTTGCTTAAGAGCTTTAAACCGTTGCTCGGCTTCGTTTTTGGGAAAAACATCCCATATTTTTTTTCCGATAATATCAGTGGTTTTTCGACAAACTCCGCTAGCAAATGCATTATTCACGTATAAATAAGAACCATCGGAGCTAAAACTAAAAATTGGATCAGTTGATTCATCAATTAAAAGACGAAATTTTTCTTCGCTTTCTTGAATTTGCTGAAAATCGTTTTCCTTAAGGATAAGCAAAAAACCAATGGCACCAATGAACATAAAACACAAGAGAGAAATAAAGCTTAAAGTTTGTATCAAATTGCTAGACATTAAAAAAATATTATTATTAAAGAAAAACGCTTCACAAACCCTTAATGATAAAACAAGACATAGTATGCTTGAAAAAAATCCCATGAATTTGTAGAAACTGTTCTTTTTTGAAAATCTAAACATCGTCACTGTTAGCGGTACAAAAATGATTATTGTGCCTAATGAAGCAAATCCAACTTTTAAGCTTGGGGTATCGGCGAAGTTCCAAAAAACTATTATTAAAACAATTGTAATTATTGAATAAAAAAACTCCCAAAACCAATTCTTATAAATAAGTCTTACCAATTTTTGTTTTATATTTTCCAATTCATTCGATTCAGATTCATTAATAATTGATTTGGATATACTTGTCTTTAGAAACGCTAGTGTTTCAAATGCAAGGCCTAAAAATAAAATACTATTGCCAATATATGCCGAAAATAAATCTGAGATTTTTCCTCTCATCAACAATAATGTCCAAGCAATTGCCTGGATAAATATTCCTGTTACAAAATATTTATAGATTAAACTTTGTTTTTGTTCGTAAACGGCCAAGAGGATAAAAAGTGATAAATTCCCTAAAAAAAGAAGAAAAATAACGGTTTTAATATCCAAATAAAAAAAATCCATATTTTTATTCCAAACAGTTGACTGACAATAAACTAAACTATTATGATCAATGTATTGATATGAATATTAGTATTAGTATTAATATTAGTATTAACATTAGTATTCATATTAACATCAATACTAATACCAATACTAACATTGATATCAATATTAGTGCTTCGTGAAATATTATTGCCCAGATAATTAAGAAGTGACCTTCCATTGTTTAGGGAGGAAACCACTACCGCAATTGATGTAGCGATATTCAACATAAACCAAACATGGATCTCTATAATAAACAGTCTTCTCTATTATTGAGTCATAACACTCTGTTGAATAGCTGAGATATTTTGAAGTAAATTTATTCTGAGAATGCTTTAGGATATCGATAATTGGATTATCCTTATAAAACGGACATATGATTAGTTTTAACATAAGAATAACATTAAAAACGATACCTATTACGAAATTAGACTATTCTAAAATTGATTGAGTGTTTTAAGGTTAAGGTTAAGGTTAAGGTTTCGAGTAACCATTATTTTTTCGATGATACAATAAATCCATTTTCTCCATACAATGGGAAACTTTTATCTAGTCTAGTATCGGACCAGTCAGGTATTATTGGCCTACATGAATAGGTTACCTAATCGTTATGAGTATTGTACGTGGAAAATTTTTTGGATCACTTTAGTAGGAAGATTTAATCCTAAATTGCCATGTAACACACTGATTGATGAATGATGGAAAGTACTGTTTGCAAAATTTCACGACACAACTAGATTTCCAAAGCAACCCCTCAGTATGCTAAAACATGCACTTAATAGCAAGATTAGGAGGATTTTTAGATCGAAAATCAGATGGTGAACCTAATACCTATTCCCATATAGCAAGCGTAAGTACTTAATCCTCCGAAAAGTTATGATCTCCTCCTTGAACTATGAACTATGTGTTATTTATTAAAGACAAAGTGGATGGGTAGTTGAAATCCTCGAGCAGCTAGTAAAGATATCAAATGACCTGGATCATCAGTAATAATACCATCGACCCCCCAATTGATTAAACGCTCAATCATTTTAGGGTCAAAGGTAGTACCCGAATGTTCTGGCCAAGTCCATACAACCACTTTTAATCCTAGTTTGTGGGCCTCATCTAACGCCTCTTTGGTTAATTCCACATCTTCAGGTTCCCAACATGCAGGATTATCTCCTGCTAAAGATTTTATCATTTGTGGAATCGATTTGTTGTAATTTTTTAACAATGCTCCCCCAGTCCACATAGATGCTATTTGGGGATCGGGATGGTTAAAATCGCTAGGTCCAGGTATTTCATTATCTGCCTCAGTTAGGAATCCCAAATGAATTCTACTATCTAATTTTTTTAATTCTTGTAAACATCTAAAATCAAATGCCTGAATTTCTACTCGCTCAACAATTTTTTCTTTAACCAAGATATCATAAAGCGCTTTGGCAAATTCAGATGGAGAAAAATTCCATCTGGTGATTCATCTACATCCAAACCAAAAGAAATTAAAAATTTTTTTAAAATAACTCTAATATCCTTTTCGTCCTCAATAATTAAAACTTTGCCAGTGATTTTTTTGAAATCTTTTTCAG
>JADGBS010000290.1 GCA_015231325.1 Oligoflexia bacterium
TCAGGATGGATTCCCGAAGGCGTGCAGATACTTACTAAATCAATGTTCTCTGCCTCAGCTTCCAACATTTTATCGTAACAGTTATAGTATTTTGGAGACAAGCGAGCAGTGTCCGCTAGCAGGGATGGTGATGGTGTCGGTAAAGGAGATGATGAAGAGAAAGTTTTATTAAACCAATCAAGCCTACTTGAATCGATATCGCAAATAGCAACTAATTCAAAATAATTTTCCAAACGTGCTAATGCTTCAAAATGCTTTTGTGAGATCCTTCCACAACCAACAAGCGCTATTCTAATCTTTTTCATAAAACTCCATAACTTTTTCCACAACATATTCTATTTCGTTACTGCTGAGTCCCTCGAAAATAGGCAAAGACAATACGGTTTCCGAGCATCCTTCTCCATTAACAAAGTCGCCATTTTTATAACCTAGCGGTAAAAAACATTGTTGTAAGTGAAGAGGTAGTGGGTAATAAACCTCATGCCCAATTCCATAAGCATTAAGGTGCGATCTTAGCCCATTGCGACCTTTTACTTTTATTGTAAACTGATTATAAACATGTCTGGATGTGTTCGCACTTACCGCTGGTAATTCTGGTACTGAGGACATTTGCGTTATTTTTTTCGCTTTTTCTGTAAATAATTGTCTGTACTGCTGAGCATTTTTTTGTCTTTTAGCAGTATATTCATCTAAGAAAGGGAGTTTTTCCTTCAAAAATGCTGCTTGAATAGTATCCATCCTAAAGTTGCCACCAATCGTAGAATGATAATACTTAGGACAAGCACCGTGAATTCTCAATTTTTTTATTATCTCGAACATCTCGTTATCGTTGGTAACAACTAGACCCGAATCTCCAAGTCCGCCTAAATTTTTGGATGGAAAAAATGAGTAGCATCCAATCAGACCAAAAGTTCCTGCTCGCTTTCCAGAATACTCGGCACCGATAGACTGCGCTGCATCTTCGATTATTGGAAGTCTATATTTATTAGCGATAGAAATAATTTTTTCCATCTCACAACATTGACCATAAAGATGAACAGGGAAAATGGCGGATTTATTAAAACGATTTTCATATAGACCTTGTTTGTAGACCCTTTTTAAAATTAACTGAAAGTTTTCTTGCAGAGGAAAAAATCAATTTAAACAAAAGGAAAAATACTTTTATTTTCGAGAGAAGATCTGTTATAGACCTAAGTTCTGAGACTCGCTTAAGAAGATAGCGAGGGCGGAAATAAAAATCGCGATAGGCCTTTTTTAACAGGTCCACTAATTCGGCCTTACTTAGATTTTCTTCCCAAACTGGAGTAACAAAATCACTTGATGGATTTATCGCAAAATTTTTCCAGTAATCATGTTTAATGATTCCTTTCTGGAGTCCATCTGTGTAGAGCTTGGTGTGCGGGTATGGTGTCATGATGGTGAACTGAGCGTAATCCAGGCGCAACCTTTTTGCGAATTTAATGGTATTCAATATATGTTTTTTTGATTCTCCAGGATTCCCTAGGATAAAATCCCCAAGCACTTTGATACCTAATTTTTTGCAGAAACTTACCGCTCTTTCAATTCCTTCAACCGTCGAACCCTTATTTAAGTTTTTCAAAATTTCATTATCAGAAGATTCAATTCCGAAGGAGATGGTTTTTAGCCCGCACTCATACATTGCCTTTAGCAAAGGGAAATCTACTGTATTGACATGGGCCCTGATACCCCAAGCAAATTCGAGCTGACGTGATTTTATTTCTTCACAGATTTGGTAAACTCTTTTTTTATCGACTGTAAAAGTATCGTCAAAAAACTTGATATGACCAATTGCAAAAATAGTTAAATATTTTTCGACTTCATCAACAACATTTTTTGCGCTTCTTGCTCTGAATTTTTTCCCCATTTGTGGTCTATCACAGTAAATACAGCCAAAGGGGCACCCTCTACTTGAGATAATAATCGTTGAACGTAATTTCTGTTTAGTTGAAAGTACATCCTTATAGAGATGAATAAAGTTTGGTAGTAGCTCCACGGCTGGGAAGGGGATTAAATCCAGATTTTCGATTAGTTGGTTTTGGTTGTTGATATTAACGGTACTGTTCGTAACTTTATATCCGAGACCAGGAATATCTGAAAAACCGCTATTATTTTCCAAGGCAGAAACAATTTTTGAGAAAGCAATTTCACCTTCTCCTTGTACGATGAAATCCACCTCGGAAAACACCAGAGTTTCGTTGGGAAAAATTGAAGGATGAGGGCCTCCGACTACTGTTAAAATTGATTTTTTTGATTTCTTAATATCTTTTAGTATATGTAGCACATCTAAAATATTGAAAGTGAGTGCGGTAATGCCAACAAGATCGGGTTCGAATTCTTCAACGACAGCAATAATATTTTCATAAGGATGATCTATACAGCTTGCGTCGATCATTCTGATATCATGTTGCTTATCGATGTTATTTTTTATCAAATAAGATGCGATATACATTATTCCTAAAGGTGGATATGCACCGCTGGCGTCCTCAAAGTAATCGGACATATCTGCGACAATGGATTTTTTATTAGGAGGATATATCAATAATATTTTCATTCTTTGATTTCGCTGCCTTGTATTGCATGATGCCCTGTAATAAGTATGCTACCATTAGTTTAGCTATGTTTATTAATTAGTCCAAATAATTTACTCATAACTTTAAAAAAAAATTTCCCTACTGATATAGTTTCATGGATTCTCAAGAAAAGTAGAAAATTAATAAATAATTAAAAATTCAAGACATTTAAAATATTATGAAGAAGCTTCTTTCATTTTTGACCTCTCCCAAATTCTGTAGTTGGAAGACCTTTTCTCCTTACAGAATCAAAAATCGTAGTTTGCTTATGAGGGATTATCTCGCTAAAAGAGAAATCACTCGAGGTAACCCGGTTGTATTGCAGATAGAGGTGACAAACCGCTGCACCATGAAATGTCCAATGTGTCCTCGTACACACATGAATCGACGTATAACGGATATGGATTTTGATCTTTTCAAGCAGATAATAGATCAAAACAAGCATTGTGCGGAATTTGCTATACTTCATCTTATGGGGGAACCCTTATTGCATACACAACTACCAGAGATGATTGGTTATTGTAAGAAAGCAGGGATTCGGACAGTTATTTCTACAAATGCCACAGTTCTCCAAACAGAGCTTGATCAAAAATTGATTGCGAATGGCCTAGACGTTATCATTTTTTCAGTGGATGGCCATGATAAAAATACCTATGAATCTATTCGGCAAGGTGGCACATTAGAAAATGTTATTACTAATATAAAAAGATTTCTCAATGTAAAAGGCAGACAATCTCCCTACGCAGTTTTACAACTAATTAACATACCAGAAGTTGTATCTCATATTGAAGAGATACGAGAACAGTGGTCAGAGATACCAAATATTGACCTAGCAATTAAGCCCTTTACTAATTGGCAAGGAGATATTGACAGAATTGGAAAAATTGGTGGAAAAGAATCTTCACCTAATTTAGATAGTGTTATTTGCGATCGACCATGGACATGGCTGACCGTTCTTGCTACAGGTGAAGTTGTTCCTTGCTGCAGAGATTATAATGGTACAGTTATACTTGGAGACTTAAACAAGAATTCAACTATAGATATCTGGAATGGAGATGCAATGAAATGCTTTCGGAGAAGTCACTCTTCTGGACGCTCTAAGGTGCCAATATGCGCTCGTTGTGATGTAAATCCTGTTGTTGCTAAATCATGCGCTGTCAGACTAGCTTATCGTTTCTTAGATCAGTATACACTCTACAGATTGATGTACCTTTTTGAGCGACTGTAGAGCAGCGATATACCTACCTGTACCGAGAGAGTTATCGAAAGGCCGAGATAAAAACCTGTTTGATCCGACGAAATTAAAACCAAGATGAGTATAAACTATGAGAGTACCACTTCTTGATCTAGAAAGACAAAATGCTCCTTTGAAAGAGAGATTTTTCCTAGCATTAAACAAGGTGTTTGAAAAACAGAATTTTATTCTTGGAGAAGAAGTTGCAGAATTTGAAAGTGAGGTTGCTAAGTATTGTGGTGTAAAATATGCATTGGGCGTGTCATCCGGGACAGATGCGCTACTAATGGCGCTAATGGCGCTAAATATCGGGCATGGAGATGAAGTGATTACTACTCCGTTTTCATTTTTTGCAACTGCTGGGGTTATCCACAGAGCGGGAGCACGTCCGGTATTCTGCGATATAGATCCACTAACTTTTAATATGGATCCAAATTTATTGGAAAGCATTATAACTGAGAAGACGAAGGCAATTATCCCTGTTCATCTTTATGGTCAATGTTGTGAGATGGAAAAAATTATTTCTATCGCTAATAAATATAGACTTCCAATAATCGAAGATG
>JADGBS010000291.1 GCA_015231325.1 Oligoflexia bacterium
TGGGATTCTCTGGCAAATATTAACTTAATCGTTGCAATGGAAAAAGAGTTTCACGTTAAATTCAACATGAAAGATATTCAAAAACTTACTAATGTCGCTGACATGATAGATCTAATTACAAAAATGACATCAAGATCATAAAATGAACGAGTTAAAAATCCATGATATTCAGGTAGGAAAAAAAGAATCATTTAGCATGTACATAAATGAAGATATGATGTCTTCCTTTCTTAGCACAACTGGAGACACTAGTCCTATTCATGTTCATGAATCGTATGCCAAAGATTTGGGATTTGAAAGTAAAGTAGTATATGGAATGCTCACTGCATCTTTTTATTCTACCCTGGTTGGTGTTTATCTGCCTGGGAAATATGCTGTTTTGCATAATATTGATATCTCCTTCAATCGACCAGTGTATGTCGGTAATCGACTTGATGTTACTGGTGAAGTAATCTCAAAAAATGAAACTTTTGGTCAAATTGAGATCAGAGCAATAATAAAAAATGATCTAGATCAAACTATCTCAAAGGCAAAAATAAAAGTAGGTATCCGTGAAAGATAGTTTCATTTTTATTTCCGGAGCAAGCTCTGATATTGGACAAAACCTAATTAAACGCTTAGCATCTTCCCACACAAATATTTTAGCACATTACCATACATCAGCGGATGCCATACTGAGCTTAGGAAAAAATATTTGCGCAAATATAATACCATTACAAGCAGACTTTTCCTCCGAAAAAGAAATTTCACTATTATGGGAAAAAATCCAATGCTATTGTGAATGTCCTAACGCTTTTGTTCATTTAGCAGCTCCAAAAGTTTTGCAGATTAGATTTAAGGATTTACAATGGGATGAAATACAAAAAAATTTTGACATCCAGTACAAAGCAGCGTACTTGCTGCTATCCAAAATGTTACCTCAAATGGCCAAACGTAAATCCGGAAAAGTTGTCTTGATGCTTTCAAGTTATACATTAAATGTACCTCCGTCTGCTATGACGCACTATGTTTCGGTAAAATATGCATTGCTTGGATTGATGAAATCACTTAGTGCTGAATATCGCGCTAAGAATATAAATATCAACGCTATTTCACCATCGATGGTACAAACAAAATTTTTGACACACATACCCAGGGTAGCAATTGAAATGACTTCTCAACAGCATCCTTTAAAAAGAAATGCAATCCCTGACGATATCTGTCCCATCATTCAGTTTTTAATATCACCTGAGTCTGACTTTATTTGTGGCGTTAATTTACCAGTAACGGGAGGTGAGACATTTTAACGTCAAAAATCATCCACTTATTGAGCAAGTTAACTAGAAATAATCCTGGATTTTTACATTTTGATATTACTGGATTCATTCGAATATCAAGAAATCCCCTAACTCTACTTCATGACTTAAATAATCTCATAAAAGAATGCCATTTCAATGGCGGGAATATATTTATTCCGTTATACTCCTACAGTTACACTGATAACGAAGAATATTCTCTCAAAAAATCGGTAAGTAAGTTAGGCAAAGTTTCTGACTATTTTCGAATTCTGCACCCTGAAAAAAGAACAATTGATGCAATTTTTTCGTATGCTGCTTTTTCAAACTGGGTTAATCGTAAGTATTTTCAAATCAGTAATTATGCAACCTTTAGTAAAGGTTCTTTGATCGATGATATTTTTAATAAAGATGGATTGCTGATGTCCGTCGGCAGAAGGCTCCACTATTCTACTGAAGTTCATTATATTGAACGATTACTTGAGGTAAAGTACCGTTTTGACAAAAATTTCCATGGAACATTTATTGATTTAGATAATAACAAACACTCACAAGTCGTAACTTATTTCTGTCGTGATTTGGAATTTGCAAAAAAAATGAATATTACTGTAAGCTTTGAAAAGCTATTTAATGATTTACAAGATCTTGGCATTGTTCAAAACTATTACATTAACGGAGATTTTCACCTTGAAGTAGTAAATCTCCAACAAGTTTATGATTATCTAAAAATAAAATTACCGAATGATCCTTTTTATTTAATGAAAAAGATAAAAGAATAATTAAATGATTTATGCATTTAATTCCTAATGTTTCCAAAAAAAAGGATCTAATCCTTTTTTCAAATTTATCTCATCAAAGAAACTACCCATCCCATACCTCGGTAGCTGATAAGGATCAACGATCTCATTTTGACTATGCTGGTAAGTCGTTACTGCCGTCCTAAATTCCAATTTTTTTACAATCTCATATTCTCGATCAGTTACAAATCCATCACCACCAAATGGGTAAGCAAAATGCTTGATTTCAATACCAATTTCTTCCTCTAATCGATGCATCGACAACAAGATTTCTTCTTTTAGTAGATCATAATCTAACATCGATAGGTTGTAGTGTCTGTGAGTATGAGCACCAATAGTAATGAGCGGCTCCTGTGCCAAAATTTTTATTTCATCCCAACTTAAGAATAAATTTCTGTAACATCTACTTTTGGGTCTTTTATCAGCGTCCCTAATGATGCTTAACAATTCTGTCTGCGCGGATGGTGTCATATAAAAGAACAACTTTACCAGCTCTATATAAGCATTTTTTCTATCAAGATCATTGTTTAATCTAAATTCATACTTTTTTTCTCGATATCTAAAGTTTAGATATTCATTATCCTTTATGATATCGCAGACTTCGTACCACCAAACAGTTCCATTTCCATCAGGATAAGAGGTAGTCACATATATAGTGGCAGGAACGTTGTATCTTTTTAAAATTGGTAATGCATATACCAAATTATCTCTATATCCATCATCAAAAGTAATCACAACAGGAAGGTGTATGTTTTTATTACCCTCCCTATCGTCAATGCTAAGATCCTCTATCGAGATAGGAAGATATCGTTGAGAAATCAATCTAATTTGTGCTTCGAATTTTTCAAGTCCCATAGTCAAATCTATATAATTATTAGTTATTTGTGATGAAGGTAGTACTCGATGATACATCAATATCAGAAATTGTGATTTGTGACCGGGAAAAACAAAATCTGAGAGTCTACTAGATCCCAATGCCCAAAACAACTTTTTATATGGCGACCTTAATATATTTTTCACAATCTCTTTGATCAACATAAAAGTACTTCTCCTTATATCATATCACGCAAAAATTACATGGCACCTTCACATCTTTCATTGTGGAATAGTTTGTTAATACTTGATTTCATCCATCGTTTGCTTTGTAATAAACAATGATATAAATTTCCTTTATAAGTAATCGGTTCCTCATGTCTATAAAAATTCATATAACCATTGCACCATGTGTCTTTATACTGCTCAGCACCTATTGTAAAATCAAATATTTTAACCCCTCTATCAAACGCCCACTCCATCAAGTATAACATTAGTATTCTCCCAGGTGAATACTTGGCAATCTCTTTACTTTTATAAGTTGGCATTAAGTAGTAGTACCTTTTTTCGTCATAAAGACCAAAATGTGTAGCAATGATTTCTCTTCCCAAATAAAGTGCAGAAAGATGCACATTAAATTTCTTTGCGTCATCCCCTACATTAAGGGAACCGTCAATTAGTTCTGAAGAAAGTAGCCGACGATAAAATTTCCTATACCCCTCATCTGCAAATAAATTGTAAAAATTAGTTTCTTGATACCTTCGTTCTTTTTGCATAACAAAAGCACTGTAAACTTTCTCTATGTCACTCTCTTTCGTATAATTGTCTACTATTACGAATTTTAATTCATCAATCTTTTGCAGCCTTTCTTTCTGCCGAACTGTGTCTCTCCGTATTTTTGAATCAATCTCTTTTTCATAATATGATTTCCAATCATTATCAATTTTTAAATATCGAGCGAAGCATTGTTTGTTACAATTTCCTATTAGTGCAAAACCATTGGGGACCTCGTGAATATCCTCAGGCTGAGAAAGTAAATCAACATAATCAAAAAATGGAAATGATTGATGCAATCTTTTAACTAATTTTCGATAGTCCACGTCACCTATGCTTGATATCTTTCTTTTTATGATAGGGCCCTGATAATCAAATACTTTGTCGTCACTTAACCACTTCAATACTCTCAAACCTTTTCGACGCACTACTTTCATTGGAAGTAGCAACCTGTCTTCATCACCAATAGTTATCTTGAAAATAACTGGCACCACTCCATTTTTTTTTCCAACCGTTTTGTACCAAGTATAGATCCATTCGTATGATTGAAAAGGATAAAAGTCACTATCTTTCTGGAACGCAATCCAAGTATCTTTTGCTTCCTCAATGGATTTAAAAATGGTGATAATCATCTTTTATACTCCTGATCAACAACAGTAATTTTTTTCCAAATTTGTCCACATCCATCTCGGTATTTATGGGAAAACAAAGTAATCTTTC
>JADGBS010000292.1:0-3864 GCA_015231325.1 Oligoflexia bacterium
GATGGATATGGAGGTAATTTTGAAAATATGTCCAGATTTCCACTCGAAATTATTAGTGGCATAAGAAATACCATAGGTCCAAATTTTATTCTTAGCTATAGAATTTCTTTGGCCGATTTTATTTTAAATGGTCAAACGTTAGATGAAGTTATTACTTTGGCCAAGAGATTAGAGGAGGCCGGGGTAACTATTCTAAACACAGGAATAGGATGGCATGAATCAGCAATCCCTACTACCCAAATGATGGTCCCACGAGCGGCCTTTTTGCCTTTTTTAAAGACATTTAAAGAGAAAGCAGGGTTACACATTCCCATTGTGGCCACAAATAGAATTAATACTCCAGAGATCGCAAATGAAATATTAAAAACAAATCAAGCGGATTTAATCGGACTTGGTCGAGCATTAATTGCAGATCCATATTTTGTAAAAAAATATATAGAATCTAGACGAGAAGAAATAAATATTTGTATTGGATGCAATCAGGGATGTCTCGATGAAATTTTTAAAGGACATAATGTTGGTTGTATGGTTAATCCCAAAACTCTCGAATGGGAGGAGAAGGTTAAAGAGAAGGAGAAGGTTAAAGAGAAAGACCAAAAATCTTTAAAAATAGCAGTAGTTGGAGCTGGTCCGGCCGGTCTTTCGGCCGCAGTTACTTTGGCGCAGAGAGGGCATATTGTAACTATCTTTGAGCAAAAAGAAACAATAGGAGGCCAAGTGGCCCTCGCTAAAAATATTCCAGGGAAAGAGGAATTTCAAGAGATCATTAATTACTATCAAAATGCAATAAAAAGATTAAATATATCTCTCAACTTAAGTACCAAAATTACTATTGATAATTTTAAGGAACAGTTTCAAGACCCAAGCAAAAAAAACGCTTCAAATTTTGATCACATAATTTTTTCACTAGGAACTAGTGGGTTCATTCCTGATATACCTGGAATTGATCATCAAAAAGTGATTCCCTATGCTAACCTTTTAGAGAATCCCCATCTTGTAGAAAATCTAGGAAAAAGAATTGCAATTTTAGGTAGTGGTAGTACTGCGACCTCTATCGCTTATCAAGTCATAAAAACAAAAACATATCCAAAGCAAAATTTTTATCAAGATTGGGGTATTGATATTGAATATAAAAAGAGAGGGGCGCTCTCCGAAGAAAATAAGCAAAATAAAAATCAGAATCAGAATCAGAATCTTGAAAATACAAAAATATACATGTTTCAACGTCAAGAAAAAAAGATTGCTCCCAAACTAGGTAAAACCTCTCGCTGGATATATCTAAAAACCTTAAGAAAATACGGAGTGGAATTCGTTAGCTCCGTCAATTACAAATTGATTGATGATGATGGACTACATATTACAATAGATAACATTCCTCATCTTGTAAGAGTAGATAATATAGTAATTTGTAGTGGGCAAAAATCAAATTTAGAAGAAAAACTATTCAATAAAGTAAAAGAGCTATGGCCTAAAGTAAAATTACATATTCTAGGTCCATCACCATTAGATAAATCAATCTCAAAAAATAGACACAATAATTTTGACGCTAATAAAGCAATTTTACATGGATCTCAATTAGGAGATGAAATATAAGTATATTCTTTTCGGTAGATCGAACCTTTCACGGTTAATTTGCTCGAGTATAAATGAAATTCATTAACTTTAAATTGATCTGATTTGTATAAATTATAATATTCAATGAATGGCCCTATTTTAAACACCTGCAAGTCCTTCGTTCTGGCCAAAGTGATATGAGGTGAAAATTTTTTTTCTTCAGGTTCTAATCCATAATGAATTAATTTATTAGCAATACGTTTCTGAAGAAAAATTAATTCATCACATTTTTTCACTCCCGCCCAAATCACTCTAACTGTCCCTCTACTCGCAAAATACCCTACCCCGCTTAAAGATAAATCGAATTCATGAAATTTAATTTCAGATAACAAATTAGCTATCTCTTTAAAGGTAGTTCCATCAACTTCTCCTATAAAACGTAATGTTAGATGAATTTGATCACCTTCACACCATTTCGCTTCTGGAAGTCCAATTCGAAGTAGGCCGTCCAAATCATAGTTTAATCTTTACCTAATTTTTGAATATCGAAATACTAAATATTCATCAATACTCTCATCATCCAGTCAATGGTAGACTCTCTAAACAATCGCTTAGGGAAGAATTTAAAGTCGTAATTGGAGAGCAGTCTGCTTTTGTTGAGAACGCGTCCAGATCGAGCAATTTTGAATTTTTTGATCGATTTTTTGCTACTGGAAGTAGTTCTAAATCTGTTTTATTTTTGTTAAGTAATTTTTTTTCTATATTTCCTGGGTTAGGTAAAATATCACGACGTTGTTTTGTTATCGAGAGAAGGTCTCCAATGATTTCCTCTTGCTTTTTAACACTAACATCAAGTACAGCGTGTGCATCTTCCTTTGTTAGTTCTCCACACATGGCAGGCAATCGAATGGCAATTCGATTCGCATCTTTAACTTCACCTGTTCCATGCTGTTTACCAACTCCATAGAGCGACTCAATCCCATCAGAAGTAATAGTGAGTTTATCTAATGCCAAAGATTCTGCAAGTTTCAAATGTTTTTCTCCCCATTTTATAAACCCAATCCTCACAAGCGATCTTTCCGGAATAATCGCGATTAATTTGTTACATTGGTCCCAAGTAACTTTACTGAGTCCTTGTGTTTTGAGAAGCTTTTGACATTCAAGTAGAGGAATTGCATCTCGAAGAAAAAGATTAATAAATTCTTTGCAAGCAGGTAATTGACCTAAATTTTTTCTCAATTTTGCAACAAGAGAATCGTTTACAACTCGTCCTACAGGAGAATGTTTTAATAAATTATTGGCCCAATTGACTAAACGATGTAAGTTCATAAAACGAGCTTTTATAGAAACTTTAGGAGGGGCCAAACAAGCAAGAATTGTTTGTTTTAGTTTTTTAGATATTTCTCCGCATGTAGAAAGGAACGTTTCGAACATTGGATGTTCACCATAGACGTGTTTGAAAAAATTAGCAACAACATGTGAGATGTCGTCAATGGCCAGAGAGTGAAATCCTTGTTCGTTTAAAATTCTTACGGCCTTTGCTAAGTCCGTTCCTCCATCTTTAATAAAAGCAGAAGGTCTCCCTCTTATCTCAATAATCTTTTTCAAAAAATCAGCGATAGTTTCTCCATTCCAAGATGCGGCCACTGAAACACCAATACAGTGAACATTCTTAAGTGATGGGGCCCCTGAATTAAATTGATGGTAGTGAATGTTTAGTGCTAGCACGCTAAGAATCTTACCAACTCCTAATCCAATGCTTACATCGATCATCCAATAAAAACCATTAGAAAATATATCTCCGCATGGTCTGTTCCCAATAATCTGAAAAGGACGTTCCATTTTTACAATGGATAATCGTGTGATCCAATTTATTATCGTCTGAGGACACGGTATTCTTTCGAGTCCAAGATATTTTTGTAAAACTTCCAAAACTCTAGATACCGCTCTAAAACCTATACGTGCTGTAATGAAAAGTTGTAATGCTAGATAAACAAGATCAGTCTTGTTTTTTATTGTGAGATTTAAATTTTGTTGCTGATAGATCTTTAATTTAAGCTCGACCTTATAGGCTTTCTCCTTGTATTCGTTTCCCCTTCCCCTTAGGCGTTTATTTTCTCTTTCTAGGTAGCGATTCCTATCAGCATTATTCTTTGCTTTTTGCTTCCATAAATTTCTACTTTTTATTATTCTAGCTTTCGAACTCATGATCCCCTCCAAATTATGAATACATGACATAATCTACTTGACCAGATCAAAGAACAAGAGAGAAGATAATAAAGTTTTTGTATATTAACCAAGGAGATATTT
>JADGBS010000292.1:3881-4376 GCA_015231325.1 Oligoflexia bacterium
CATGGAAGCCAGGCCAATTAAAGGAGAACGCTGTCACATTTGTGGTGATACCAAAGCACCTTTAGTAAAAATTCCCTGTTGTAATAAATGGGTTTGCTGTGATACCAAATTTGTATCTATTAGAGGAGGCGGTCGATGTGAGTATCAACATGAAGCTTATAGTGCCTGTCACTTTCATTACAATGAAAAGCACGAAGGATCATGGAAAGAATGTAAAGAATGTCGTGAATTTTTTGGAGAAGAAGAATTTAATTATGAACTAAAAAAATCGTCAAGTTTTCCATAATATTGGGGCCAAATTTCGAGCAAAAAAAAATATCATAAAAGGCCATATTTGGACAGCCTAACTATAATACCTCACTGAAAACCATTTTATCCGAGTTGACCGATCAAAGAAAAAAAGTTGAAGAATCATTTTACAAAAAAATCAGCGAAAATATAATACCCTTATTGCAAAGATTCAAATTCGAAAAGAACAGTGATAATGATACTGTT
>JADGBS010000293.1:0-457 GCA_015231325.1 Oligoflexia bacterium
GTCTCATGATTATATCGCTTTCCACGACACTCATCGCATGTAACAAAAACGTCTGGCAAAAAATGCATCTCGATTTTTTTGACACCATTGCCCTCACAACTTTCACAACGCCCACCTTTTACATTAAAACTAAATCTGCTATTTTTATAGCCACGAGTTTTAGCATCAACCGTCTCTGCGAAAATTGCTCGAATCAAATCTAGTACACCACTATATGTAGCGGGATTAGACTTTGGCGTTCGCCCTATTGGTGACTGATCCAGCTCTATTATATTGCTAATAGATTGGTAACCATCGATTTCCTGAACTATTGCGCTTCTCCCAATGTCTGGCCCAGAGCTTCTGTCATCGCTAAGTTGAGAGCTCAACCCCAAAATTGGGTCAAAATTCGAATTACTTATGTTACTTGAGTGATACAAATTAGTTGAGTTATTGTTTCTCGCTCGTAGTTCGGGTA
>JADGBS010000293.1:525-1107 GCA_015231325.1 Oligoflexia bacterium
GTAGTGGAATAGAAAAATCTTGATTTTTTATATTATTTTTATTCACTCCTTTGATCGTCAACAACTTTCTCTCGATATCTTTATCATTATTACCGATATTATTGGACTTATTACTCCTATAACTCGCTTGATCTCCATTTTTAATATCAACATTAATCTTCATATCGATTTTTTCTTCACCCGACAAAAATTTGCCAGTTAGCGAAAGCTTATTAGCAATGATCTCCTCATAACTCCCTTTAGCAACTACCTCTCCGCCATGCACACCCGCCCCGACACCCATATCGACAATATAATCAGCAGCTCTAATGGTTTCCTCATCATGCTCTACAACTAAAACAGTATTTCCTAAATCGCGAAGAGATGTCAAAGTTTTAATCAATCGTGTATTATCGCGTGGATGCAACCCAATACTTGGTTCATCTAATACATAAATAACTCCACTAAGCGAAGAACCTATCTGTGTCGCCAATCTGATACGCTGTCCTTCCCCCCCCGACAAAGTATTTGCACTTCTGTTCAAAGTCACGTAATTTAGTCCAACGTTCAATAAAAAGCTCAATCGCTCCTTAATCTCTTTTA
>JADGBS010000293.1:1187-4363 GCA_015231325.1 Oligoflexia bacterium
GCTCGCAGAAATCAATTATCGATATGCCTGAAATTTTCGTAGAAAGCGCTTGTGGATTAAGCCGCTTTCCACCGCATGATTTGCATTTTTCTGTACTTAAATATCGTTGCAGCTCAGACCTAACCTTTTCAGACGTGGTTTCGTAATAACGTTTATGTAACCATGGATGCAGGCCTATGAATGGTCTAGTGAAATTGAAACTCGAATTTTCAGTCATAAAAGAAAAACGGTAGACCTTTTTACTGCCATTTAGCACAGTACCAATAAACTTTTTTGGCAGCTTTTTTATTGGTAAATCTAAATTTATCCCTTCCGCATCTGCTATGCACGCAATCATCTTTAGCATAAAAATATGCCGTTTTAACAGCGGAATCCCCCACTGATTGATAGAAAGTGAAGAATCAGTAATAATTAGATCATTTTGAAAATCTTTCATAACCCCCAATCCGCCACAAACACTGCACGCCCCCAATGGCGAATTAAAAGAAAAAGAATTTGGTACTAACTCCGGAAAACTTATCCCACAACGGAGACATGCCGACTTTTCGTTATAGAATTTTTCATAGATGTGGTGAGACATTTCTTCAGAATCACTGGATTGATCCACGCTCCACATCACAATCATGGTTCCATCACCAATTCTCAACGCTTGCTCTACTGAATCAGTTAATCGGGAACGTTTCACTAAACGTTCCGTCTCATCCTTAAGCACAATTCTATCAACTATCACCTCCACATTGTGTGCAACATTTTTATTTGCTATATTTTGCTTTACATCTTTTTCTTGCAACACCCCTTTTATTGCTACTGTCCTGGCTCCGTCAACTTCGCCTGCAGAACCGCCTTCTCTGAGGTTCTGAACGACTCCATCCACGCGAATACGCGAAAAACCCATCGCCAATAATTTACTCAATTCTTCTCGATGCTCACCCTTTCTACTACGAACAACCGGTGCCAGTATTTGGATTTTGCTCCCAGACGGAAATGCCATAATCGAGTTGACAATTTGCTCCGCACTTTGACATTCAATTTTTTCTCCACAGCAAGGACAAAAAAGAACACCAATTTTAGTGTAAAGAATACGTAAATAATCATATATTTCAGTTATAGTCCCAACTGTCGAACGAGGATTTTTGTTTACCGTTTTTTGATCAATGGCCAACGTTGGCGATAATCCAGTAATAGAATCTACATCTGGAGCTGCATATTGTTCTAAAAATTGCCGAGCATAAGAAGAAAGTGATTCGATATAACGTCGCTGACCTTCTGCATAAATAGTATCAAACGCCAGCGAAGACTTACCCGAACCAGATGGACCGGTGATAACAGTTAGTGTATTCTTGGGAATGGAAATGGAAACAGACTTTAGATTGTGCACCCTCGCGTTGTTAACAACAATCGCGGAATGGTTTGCAGTTTTTGAACTATTACTTAAAACAAGATCTAGTGACTTAGGTAATTCTTTTTCATTCATCACAAAATTTTAACACGGCCTTATCAATTCTTAATGCGCTCCGCAGCATATACAGAGCTCCAGAAGAATCTGCCATATTTTGACCAAATAACTCAAAGGCAGTGCCATGATCAACACTCATTCGCAGAAAGGGCAAGCCAAAAGTTACGTTAAGCCCAGTGAACCCATAAATTGACTTAAACAATGGTAACCCTTGATCATGAAACATGTAAACAAAAAGCTGCCTCTTCTTACGTTTTTTATGAAAAAATAAGGTATCTGCAGAAATCGGCCCCAAAAAATCCACATCTGGAAACCGTTCCTTCAATCTAGTTATAGCATCACTTACAACCACATCCTCATTACCCAATAATCCATTTTCACCCGCATGAGGATTTATCCCAGCAATAAATACTTCGTCCAACTGAGAAAAACGATTAACCTGTCCATTAAGCGTTACAGCTACTTTTTCTACAATTAAATCACTGGTTATTGTCTTTGCTACATCTCTCAGTGGAATATGGTCTGTAATTAATAAAACCGCTACGTCATCCGCTATAAAAACCATCGGAAGCTCCGGTTTTCGAAAATAGCTGCGCAAAAATTCGGTATGACCCATTTGTAATTTGCCATCTAGGACCAACTGATCCTTAGACGTGGGGAGCGTCAATAAGATATTCTCACATAAATTATCGCCCACACTCGCACTTCTATTTTCTACCATTCCTCCCTCATCCCCTTCATCAACCTCTGATTCCTCAGTCAAGCTTTCTTGCTCAAACTTATGTAGACAATACATCAACGCCTGAGTACTTTGAGGCACACATCCACACCCCCCATTTTCGCTCCCACCTCCAGAGGATTCTTTCATCCCTGTTTCCGGAAGTAAAATACAACGCATCCTTTTCGTATTTTTACCTGTGACTAAACATAAATCAGCAGATTCCAATCTCTCTGCCTTGTTGCCACTTTCAGTGTCCACATAAATATTTGCATTTGCCACATCATCACTCACCACACTATCTGTCTCGTTTTTGTTCACTAATTCATAGTTGAAATTTAGCGAATTTATCGTTTCCAGTAATGAACTTTCAAATGTCACCAAACAAAGACGCTCCCACTCCCGCTTACGCAATCTAGCAAGCGCTTTTAAAAAAATCTCTAGTCCTATCGATTTTTGATGCCCCTGAGTAAATCATGGTTAACACCCTGGCCTATTGTTATCTTCGACATTTCCTACAATTCCTACAATTCCTATAAATTCCTGCTAATTCCCGCAATGCTCTTCTTTTTCCATTATCCATTATATCTGTATATATGCGTATTCTGAGCATAAGTACTATGTGACAATCACTAAAAAAAGAACTTAACAAGAAGTTTGGCCTTTTCTCGTTCGATCCAGTCGGCCAAAACTTTTCTAAGTTCTTCCTCAAACAACTCTTTTTCAATCCTTTCTTTGTTTTTGAGAAAAAGATCAGATTCAACCAGATCCTTCCTTCTTACAAAGAATAAATTGTATTGCCCATTAATCAAAACGGGAGCACTAACACTACCCTCATCCGTCTTTTTCAAGAGACTAACAACCTCTTTAGAAAGACCTTCCTCTGTAATATCACCTAGATCAGTCTTGATGAGTGACTTAAATCCATCCGGCAATATCCCTTTGCTATTGTACTGCTCAACCAGCGATCCCAACAATGAAACTTTCTCTACTCCTACCATC
>JADGBS010000294.1 GCA_015231325.1 Oligoflexia bacterium
AACTAACGCTGTGGCAGCAAGTGCTGTGGCAGCAAATATTTTGCTGCCGCATCAATTTGCAAACATTCAGGGAAGGGGATTGCCGACTCTCTATTTTATAAGCATAGTGCGCAATCATTGCCCCATTATCGGTACAGAATTCAGGAGCAACAAAATGCACATCATAATTAACAAAAGAGCGACAAATCTCTGTCCTCAAAGTACGATTAGCAGCAACTCCTCCTCCAACAACAATTGGAAACGATGTTTTTGTTTTCCTTAAAGATTCAACTTGATCTATCGCACGATTCATTTTCAAAATTAATGCTTTGATAATCGACATCTGATAAGACGCACAAAGATTAGCCAACTCCTGCGGAGGAAAATTGACATTACCCCGATCACCAACTAAATCACCAATTTCCAGTTGTCGTGCCATTTGTACAAATTCGGGATTTTTTTCTAAAAAATTTTTAAGTGAAGTTTTTACACCAGAGAAACTCAAATTACAGCCATGCTCCTCCTTTAAACCAATAGGAAAAGTATAACTATAAGGATCTCCAAAGACCGAGATTTGATCAATAAATTTTCCTGCAGGATAAGGAAGACCTAATAGCCTTCCACCCTTGTCAAATGCCTCACCGGCGGCATCATCAATGGTTTGTCCCAGTAATTCAAAATCATTGGTGGCCGTCACCCAAAAATAAATCGAGTGTCCGCCGCTTACCAACAAACCCAGATAGGGATAACTGATTTCACTGGCAGTTAAAAACACGGCCTCCAAATGCGCAAATAGATGATTAACGGGGACGATCGGCACTTCTAAAAAAAGCGACAAACTCTTTGCTAAGTTTATTCCGGTTAGCAACGGACCAAGCAGGCCAGGCAAAGCGGTAACTCCGATCAAATCAATATCCTCTAGTTTTACCTGGGCACCTTCCAATGCCATGCATAAAATAGGGATTACCTTCTCCATGTGATTACGGGCAGCAATCTCAGGAACCACTCCTCCCCACCTTTTCAAAATACTTTCTTGACTGAAGGAATGATGTGATAGCAATTGTGGTTCAACATGACCACGAATAACCGCCATGGAAGTGTCATCACAACTAGTCTCAATACCTAAAACAACAATAGGGCCCATTTTTTTCTGTCTCTCTTGACCATTTTTCCTAACCCTCTTTGCTTTGTTCACCATCATCATTATTACATCACATCTCGTCTAGGGCCTTCTGCGCATTCTCCCTCATTGGGGAGTCTGGATACTTCTTTATGAGGGTTTCAAAAGATTCAGCGGCCTCATCCCTTTTATCCAATGAAAGCAAAGATTTTCCGATATAGTAAAGGGCCTTGTCACTGAATGAAGAACCGGCATGATTGGTATATAGTTTGCCAAAGTAAACCAATGCCTGATCTGGATGTCCTAATCGGTACTCCGACAATCCCAGATAGTAGAGAGGTCTTACCTCTGCATCACCTGTAACCCCTGAATCTATCAATGCTAATAATTTTTCCCTCGATTTTCGATACTCTTTCCTCTCAAAATGACCTATTGCCTGAGAAAGAGCATCGTTTTTTGTCCCGGGTACTTTAGGATCAGACTTTTCTGTTTTTTCTGACTTTTTTTCTTTTGGTATTTTTAGGAGCTTTTTTTTACCGCCCTCTAAAGAATTTTGCAGTTTAGAAAGGGAAGCAAGCAACTCTTCTAAATATTTTTTTTGATCTTGTAAACCAATACGCTGTTCATCAACCAAACTGAGCGCTTCACTTAATTTCTTTTCCATGCTGCTCAGACGCTCATTATTTTTTCGTTCCAACAAAGTTTGCTGATATTTCAGCTCCTCTATGGCGCCGCTGTTTTTGTTCATCAACGACTCTAGCTCTATAAATTTTTTTGAATGAGAGGCCATAATTCTATGCGACTCTGATATCATCTCCTCTGACTTTGAAAATTTGTTCGACATTTCGTCGACAACTTTTTCTCGACGCACTTCTTCGGTAGTCTTACAAGATACAAATAGCATCAGCAACATGCTAATCATCATTAATTGAAACTTAGTTACTAACAATGTGACTAATGTTGACAATGAAAAAAAAGCGTACATAAATTACTCGCCTTTCAAGTTTTAGCGGATACAAAGAAAAACTTATTTTTGTTCCATAGAATGTTTAGCGGCCATATACTCGGCCTTTTCAGAATACTGCTTGGATAGAATCGCGTACTGTTTGGCCTTATTGAAGTATTTTCTCCTATAAGCAGACTTCGCCTTTAAAAAATAGACTTCTGCCTTACGGTATAGACCAGGAGCAACAGTATAGGCCTTGGCATCTTTGGCAGCAACAAACGCTGCCTGCGCTAAGCTGAGCTCCAGCTTAGGCCTAGTAACCGCCAGTCCACAGCCTGTTATAAACAAGAAGATCATCCCTACCCACAGAGCAGGAACGACCTTCAAAATTTTTCTTAAAACATTACTGAACAAACAGAATACGCGTAACCGAAAAGGTTCCGGATTAGCTAATACAATCGATTTAATAGAAGTGGACAACTTCAGAATAACCGGTAACAACACAACGAAATTACTTCTCAACGATAACAAAATTTCCTCTTCTATTTTTTGACCAAGAATCTTCATTATGTCCCAAGTCAACCGGTTTTTCTTTTCCAAGAGAAATAAGTGTTATTCTATCAGCATTTACCCCAGATGCAACAAGATAATTCTTCACTGACTTGGCCCTACGCTCACCCAATGCTAAGTTATACTGAACACTACCACGCTCATCACAGTGTCCTTCTATCTGAATCTTCAATGTACCAAATTGATTCAAAAAGCCAATATTTCCCTTTAATACAGATTCAGCATCAGGGGTAATCACATCAGAATCATATGGAAAATAGACAGTCCTAAGATCACCGGCCTTGCTAGAATCAGAATCAGCATATAATTCAAATTTCGGACCATTGCCATCCGCACTCTTCTCAGCAGAAGCTTCAGTGCCGGCAGCTGCAGCATCCTTGCTGTCTTTTTTCTTTTCGGAAGCACAACCAAATAGGGCCAATACTAAAGTCAGAACTAAAACAGATCCCAAAAACCTAAGCAAACTTCTCGTTTTCATTTAGCAATCTCCTTACGTTTAAACTAATAGACAAACAATGCAAAAAATAATTATCTATAACAAAAAACAAAATAAAAAACTAAATTAAATATAAACTGCCCCAAAAAGCAAATTTATCATAATATTCAACAAAACTACGAACAGCACGCTAAAATTTCCAACACAAACAACAGTACGAACACTATGCGACCGGAAATATCCGACCATTGTAGCATGAAAACTAACGGCCCATAAAGCCTATTTCCAAACTAAAAATATCCAAAATAAACAGGTTTACAACAACCTAACAGAGAAAAACACATAAAATAGACCAATTTTCTATTTTTTTCTATTCTTCCTTTTCTATTATTCAATTCTTCAAAAACTTTTTTCTATTTAAAACTTTTTTGGCATTTTTTAAAGCATTTTTACACTTTTTATTTCTTTCCGTCTCCAAGTTATTACAAAAACTGGAAATTTTCGTCAAAATTTGTCGAATCAACTATGCTCAGGCAACAATTTTGCTTCCACTACCTTGGCAATATCCACGCTTTTTTGTCGCAATAAAGAGATGGTTCTCTCCAGCCTTTCGCGTGATTTACGAATAAATTCTTGATCTTTTACGTTCTTTAAATTTGCCAAAACATTTAAGGCGGCCCCCTCGGCAGCACAGATCATACAATATCCGCCAACCCCTATGTCAGATATGCAATTTGGATTCCCGCGATACAGGGCATCCTCTAAGAGAGGAACTAATTCTACACATTTCTCCATCACCTCTAGGGGCACTTGTGCAGCATTTTGATTTGCAATCTCCAATTGCTTGACCCGCAGAGTCACTTCATCGCTACTTTCCTTTGGTAGCTTCATAGCCATCATAACCTGATTAAATGCTTGGGTGTCACGATCAATTGCTGCTAAAAACCAAATTTTTAGTTCCTGCCCTCTAACACCAATAATCTCAATCTGATCCCAATGCTGTCGGTATTGATTTTTACCGTGGGTCAGGTTAGCAACCATGCTCGTCAATGCCCCAGCAAGCGCTCCACATAGCGCAGCAACAGACCCTCCACCCGGAGCGAGTGGTGGAGGCAGCATTTGCACTGATTAAGTGTGCCAAGGATTTGATTGATATGCGAACTCATCGTGGTGAGCATCCTCGAATGGGAGCTGTGGATGTTTGTCCTTTGGTACCGGTTTCTGGTGTTAGTATGGATGAGTGT
>JADGBS010000295.1:0-3133 GCA_015231325.1 Oligoflexia bacterium
TGTTGCTTGATAAAAAAATGGGTGATTGTAATTATGATTTTTACAAAATATAGATTGGTGGTGGATTTTTACCTCAAAGTAATATTTAAAATTATAATTGTGACATATGACCTTGTTTTCTTGATTTCTCTGCACTTTGATGGGGAAGGGATTGATGGTCTAGGGTTTAAACCATAAAAAGTATGAGGGGGTTATTCATAACCGAATGCCATTGACTGAAGTACACCCCCCAAATACACACAGCTATTCCTCTTATCTGGAAATAATACAATAATACCGTTTCCCGGGCAAAATAGATATATGCGGCGGAGTTGGTTATTATAACAGGATATAACTTATAGGGAGTAAGAGACGGGTATGGGAATCTGCGCTAACGTGGAGTGTCGTATAAAAATGAAAACCGATAATAAAAAAGTAGAAGTCATTCCTAAACAATATTATATTGAAAGACAAAAACGGGTTAAATATAAACGTGGCTGCGAGGATGGATGTTCTTTTCTACGCAGGGACATGCTGAATTATTTCGCACGTCATCTATTAAAATAGAAAGACACACTAAGATAATCGGCAGCGCAAATCCATATAATCCAGCTTATCGAGATTATTTTAATAAACGAGATAAGAAGCATCAGGATAAAGATGTGAATGTGTCGCTAAACTTTTAACGGTAGGATGGACGGGTGTTACTTATAATAACGCTTCATAAAGGCTTGAGCGTAGTGATGGGAAACTATCACGTTGCGTTCTTAGGGGACGGTGGCGGGGGTAATCCCCCTACGTTACCCGGCCAAGTAAGTTGGAGTTGCCAAGGTACTTTCGACCTAAGCAATAATTAATAATAAGGGAAAAACTTATTTGTATTTTTCTGCCCATTTACTACTGTTATAAATTGGTTTATTATTGGTTTATTATTAGTTAATAAAAAAGGAGAAAATGATTTATGAAAAAACTAATTTTAATTATTGCTCTTTTGCTTTCTAACCTTTCTGTTTTTGCCAACATTGAAAGCTTACCAGGAAATCTTTTATTAGAAGTAGAGACCTCTGGTGGTTTTGTTCCTTCTGAATTTGTAGGGCACAGCGAAGGGGTTCGCATATTTACTGATGGAACAGTTTTTAATTTCAAAAAGAAGTCATTCAGAGATTTAGAGAAAACCAGTTTATTGGCAACTCTATCTCAAAACGTGATAAAAAACTTAAGAAGTACTGTTGAAGAAGTAGAAAACGGTGAACTTATCGATGAAAATCCCACTGGCCCAATGTGTATGGATATTCCAACTACTACATTTTCTTTAAAAAAAGAAAATGGAGTTAGAATCACCTTCGCATCCAATAGTAATTGTAAAAGATATTTTATTCAGGATTCTAGATCAAGGATCTTGAAGGAAATTCTAACCGGATTTAAATTTTTACAAAGTAACTAGTATTGAAAATTTTATCCAGGGTGGCCAGTGGTTTTTTTCGTTGAAATAACGCCCATCATAATATCTAATACTTTACTGAACAAATTTCCGACATTCTAACGCTGTCGAATTTTCATCGAAAACAAATTGGGCAATCGTAAAAGTAAATGCAACGGTTAAAGTATATTGAGAATATCATCTATAGTAAAAGATTTTTTAGCATTAGTGAGCGTTCTAATGGCGGCCAACCTTTTTTGATTGGGTGAGGTGCTATTTATATAGAGAGGAATGTTTGCAATGCATTCCTTTGATAGTTCATAGTTGTTATCTATATATATTCCGATAACTTCTAGCTGTTCTTTAAGGGTAATCGATGCCATATCACTAATTCTAACGAACTTTTTGGCGTTAGTGAGTTTTCTAATTGCTTCTACTCTTATTTGGTTAGGGGATGTGTTGTTGATATAGAGTCTAGTCTCGTAAATGAAATTTTCAGGAATATTATATTTATTATTCAGTAAAAATTTTATGATTTGCAACTGTTCTGGAACATTGATCGCAGCAATATCTTTTACGGTAAACTCTTTTTTTACAGTGGTAAGTTCTTTAATGGCATCTAGTCTGATTTGGTTGGGAGATATACTGTTAATATAGTTAGGGATTGAGGAAATACGATACGAGGATAGATCGTAATTATTATCTAGATACATTTTTATAACTTGTACTTGCTCTGCGGAAGTTATAAATTTTAGTTCATTCTGATATTTGAACTTTTTATATTTTTCCAGCAGTTGTTGGCCCGCGAGGATAATTGGATTGTCGGAAAAACGATAACAAAGTATTGATTCTATATATCTTTGACCTTCGTAGTGTTTTACTGGTACCTTATTTGATTGATAGATTCTGGTATCCACTCTGCTCCAGCTCAGACCTGATCGTTTCATTTCCTTATAAAAACAACCATAGACCAAACTTAAAGCATTAATATCTGATTTGATACTGAAAGGAGTAGCAACATCATCTTCGATATAAACCGGCCCTTTGATTTCTATTATCTCCGGAGTCGACTGGATCACCTCATGATAACCAAAACACGGATCCTTGGAATTAATTGTGACAATTTTATCCAAGTTCGGATGATATTCATCTCGACTGTCTCCGTCCTCATCGAAATAAGCATCAATATTTGCTGGGCCATCGTTGTGGATCAAAAGAGTATCGTCTGATGCCCTAGTTATGGTAAGCATTGATGTAAAAGTAAACGAAAAGGATAAAGAAGCAATTAACAGAGCACGTTTGATGCCCACAACTATTGGCCTTTTGGTATTCATATCACAGACTCCATTGTGAAAGTTAGTTAATAGTCTGACTTTTTGTTAGTCGGTAGTTTTGAGGAAGGATTGTAACATAATGTATAAAGCAACAAATAAAAAAATAGATACTAAGTGAGGGGCCCAAATTATTTTTTTGTATTTTTTACTTAAAAAGATCTGTTTGCGGCAAATTTACTAGGGCCGCACGGTTCATCACGATAAATTTTTCATAGATAATTGCTTTTCCTTTGTTTTAGGATTACGGTAATTAATTTATTCATTCTCGATCGGCACTTATACGCTTATAACTTTATTATTTTTTGTTACTTTTTACTTTTTACTTTTTACTTTTTTTAGCCAAAGGAGTTTTTATGAATTTTTTCAAAAACATTATTATGTGTTCCTGTTTCTGCTTCTG
>JADGBS010000295.1:3302-4234 GCA_015231325.1 Oligoflexia bacterium
ATCGCTGTCGAGCTGAAGGGGTAAAAGCATATACCCGAAATCACGAGGATGAAGATGGTACAATACATATGGTGCCCTATCGTGCGAAGAACAAAGAAAATGATAACCGGATTTGCACTGCTGAGTACGAACCAGTTTATGGAAATATTGGAGGCCACTTCATAGTTAAAAAACTAATTATTCATAATATTGGCCGGATCGGTAACAACGTTAATGCGGAAGACCTACACTTTCCAACAACACCTTGCCCTCTCGGTGAATTTTGCATCTAACTCTCTTTTCCCTTTATTTATGGGGCATACAACCTCTCTCGTTGTTAAATTGCGAATTCTTTTTTAGAATATTTTTCAGGTTCTCGTTCTCACACTTTGCCTGAACAATATCTTGCTTCATATTGATTCCAAATTCATTACTGCCATCAAAATCGTTGAGCAAAATATGTGCGCAATAAACCCAATGAACATGTGCATGAAGTGAATCAAATGTATGAGAAGACGCGTCATCCATGCCGAGATAACTTTTTATATCTCGATGAAAAATTTCAATAAGATCTTTAATTCCTGTCACGTACCTAAAAACATCTTCAATGTAAGCTCTTGCTGTTTTCATAAAGAGACTATACAGTCTTCCAGTAGTACGGTGTCTATAAAAGAAAATCCTTAGTTGCTCATGAATTGTCAAAATTAGATTGCGATAAACAACTCCCGGATGAAGTTTACCCATTATCTCTTCTATAAAATCGTTGGAACTTTTTCGTGCACAATGGATACAAAATTTAGTCTTGCACGTAAAACCGCTTCAATGAAATCCTCCTCCACAACGAACGGCCTTTTCTATAGTCTTCCACAAAATGATTAAGGGGTTCATCAGACTTCGGACTCATCGCCTGCGACGTACGTTTATATTTACCATAAATAGGGCATGGTTAGAAT
>JADGBS010000296.1 GCA_015231325.1 Oligoflexia bacterium
GAAAAGACCGTAAGACTGGCCTTCCGAATACAGCTGGCTTGACAGGAGCAGAACGGCTATCGCAACCGCCGCCACGCAGGCTCCGCCCAAAACCGCTGAAATTGCCCCCATGAAAAAAGGTAGAAGATAGCCCCCGCGTTTTTTTTGATTTGATAAATCCGGCTGATACCTTGAAAAATCCAGATTAATTCTACCGAACATGGCGAAGGATAAAACTAAAAATATTACAGCTATTCCCTCCAGTAGTCTGCGGTACAGTGATAACGATTGTGGGACTATCTTTAGTTCCTGTGGCCATTAACAATGCTGCCGGTGGCGGAGGGGCCGCCAAAAATCCTCAATACGGCGACCCCAAGTATCTGGCGATGGCATTCTTGGTGACCTTAATAATCATATTCGTTAACAAGTATTTCAGAGGATATTTAAGAGCACTATCGGTTCTGCTTGGAATTATCGTTGGTACAGTCGTGGCATTCCTAATGGGAATGGTCTCATTTGAAGAAGTGGCAACCGCCAAATGGTTTTCTTTTATCTCTCCTTTTTACTTTGGCACCCCAGTTTTTAATCTCGAAGCAATAGTTTCCATGTCGCTAGTTTCCCTCGTTTGTTTAGTGGAAAGTGTGGGAGTTTTTATTGGTCTCGCCAAAATTTGCAACAAAGAATTGTCGACCAAGGATATTTGTTATGGGATTCGAGGTGAGGGATTGGCCCAAATGCTGGGTGGGGCATTTAACTCTTTCCCCTATACCACCTTCTCTCAAAATGTAGGATTGGTGGCCTTATCAAAAGTAAAGAGTCGTTATGTATGCGCGGCCTCTGGAATGATACTAATCTGCTTAGGACTTATTCCAAAAATCGCAGCATTAATAACCATCATTCCTCTGGCGGTTATTGGTGGGGCCATGATTCCCATGTTTGGGATGGTGGCCGCTTCTGGAATAAAGATGTTGGCCAGTTTTGTTGATTTTTCTAAAACTAGTAATCTATTGGTCATCTCTTGCTCTCTGGCAATTGGACTTGGGAGCTCCCTTTCTCACGAGGCCTTTGTTAAACTTCCGAATATTTTACAGCTCTTTTTAGGTCATGGTATCGTTTCTGGAAGTATCACGGCCGTTTTGCTAAATTTATTACTTAACTCCGACACAGTAAGTGATTCAGATACTGCAGATACCGATACTAATACCATTGCAGTATGGACACAAAATGGTGACGAACGCCTTTCCTCCCTTTAAAATCAAATTGACACCCTCACCTGCATGAATGCAGATGATTCCTACCGTACACACGCATGCTCAACATGCTTACGTACGATAGTTGGTTCTTGCTTCATCAATCCGACCAATGCCGGCATCTCCACAAGCGCTGCCCCAGTGCCCCTGGGTGAAAATATTTATCGCGGCATTGTAATCCGCATTTAATTCGAGTCCACATTTTTTACAGCAAAAACTTTCTTGGGTTAGGCGGTTATCTTTTTCCGTATGTCCACATTTGGAACATTTCCTCGATGTATTTTTGGGGTCAATATACGAAACATATCCTCCATTCCAAGCACTTTTGTATTCCAATAGTATTTGAAATTTATACCATCCTTGCCGTAAGATGCTCCTGTTGAGTGCGGACTTGGCATTCACATTAGTACCAGGATTTTCTGTGGTTCCCGATGCAGTTTTAGACATGTTTTTTACTCTAAGATCCTCCATTACTATATAGCTGTGATTTTTAGCAATCGTAGTGGAAGTTTTATGAAGAAAGTCATGCCTAACTCTGAATATTCGTCGATCTAACTTTGCGATCGACCTGATTTTCCGAGTCCAATTCCGAGAAAATTTTTTCTTTTTTCTACCTCTTTTTTGTAGCACTGATTTTCTTTGTTCGATTTTTTTTATTTTTCCTATCGATAGTTGATATATCTTCCCCTCGGACGTGACCATGGTATTTGCGATCCCCCTATCAATGCCAATCATTGTTCCAAGGTGACGATGGTTATTTGGCCTGGCCAGTTCCATTTCGCAATTAAATGAGATGTACCAATATTTTCCGTCTCGAGAGATGGTACAATTTCTAATCTCTCCCTCAATCTCTCGTGAGTTGAAAAACTTCACCTCCCCGATTTTGGGTAATTTGATCATCGATTTTTTGTTCGAAACCTTTCTTGTGGAAAATTGCGTGGGGTCTGGAAAACGAAAGGCATCCACTGATTTCCCTTTCTTTTTGAAGCGAGGAAAACCGGCCTCTGCACCAACTAGTCCCTTTTTAATCCTGGTAAAAAAATTCTTGTACGCCTGATCTAAGTCTCTTAAAGATTGCTGCAATAGTTGCGCTGGAGGTTCCCGAAGCCACTCGGTTTCTGGTGCCTTTTTTAGATCTTTTAGCTTGTTCGCTTGGGTGACATAAGACAAAGTTGTTTTGTCTTGTTCCCAGGCATTTTTACGTTCACTAAGCCCTAGGTTGTAGATGAAACGACAGCATCCTGCCCACCCGGAAAAGGCCAAATCTTGTTCTTTGTTTGTAAGCAATCTGTACTTGAACGACTTGGATATTTTCACTTAATCCCAATATCCCGCTGTACTTACTTTGTCAATTGGTATATGAGATATATTTATGAGCCAACTAAATAGTAAAAGTGCTATTAATGAGAGGACTATTCCACACATTAGACACAACCGAAATTGTGTTTTTTTAATGCATATACATTTAGTATTTGTAACCAAATATCGCAGAAATGTTCTAACAGTAGAAATGTTAAATCGCTTACACGAAGTATATGCAAGCATATGCCAAAAGTTCGACGCCATCTTAGTTGAATTTAATGGGGAAGAAGATCACGTGCATCTGCTTATTAATTACCCTCCCAAGGTTTCGATTTCCTCTTTCGTTAACTCCCTCAAAGGGGTATCCTCTAGGTATCTGCAAAAAGAATTCACTTCCGAAATTAGGAAAAAATTGTGGAAAGGACACTTATGGAGTCCAAGTTATTTTGCAGGATCTTGTGGCGGAGCGCCGCTGAAAGTCCTTCGTGAATATATCGAAAACCAAAGAAGGGAATAGTTCATTTGCCATTCATCCCCGCCATGAATGACGGGGTTTTCTGGCGAGATTGGATAAATTAAGGGGGAAGGTCAAGGCAAGAAGGCACGCGACAATTGACCCGCTCCTCTACCACAGGTCTGCTGGCACCTAGGACCCCTAGGACCGTGGTCTCTAGCAGTTATACCAAAAGGCCCCCGCCCAAGTGACATAGACCGCACTCCCATTAGCACCAGAATCACAGTTATGAGGAAGGCATGCGATCAATTTCAAAACGTACTCGATCCATGATGGTAAAGATGAAGCACCCAGCATCCAGGTGGTATACTTGCAAAGATACCATAAAAAATTATGATTCAAGGAAACCTTCACTCCCCACCAAGAATAACTGGTAGACCAACTCCACCAACCGTTGCTAACGGAGTGATATGCTCTATAAAAATCTGAACTAACTTCGTCCAAATCAACACTGGCATCCTCATTAATGGCCAAACCTCGATGGCCGATGCCCATCCCCTCATTTTTACCATTACCTGGCCGTACCTCTAATTTTCCAGAACTACCACGGACAACTTTTATAGATCCTTCATTTATCCTTTGCTCAAATCCCTTAGCTAGTTTATCAAGTCCCTTCCTGTGTTCGGGGCCCAATGATCGACTAAAGTCAGGATCAACCTCTAATTTTGCATGATTGTTTTCATTTACTTTAAGTTTCCCGTGCAATGCCTTAAAAGCATTAAAAACTTGATCTGCTTTCACCGAAGGATCAATCTTCAATGGTCGATTTGGTTCCGTGTTTGCTACGGCAGATAGAAAATCACGATCATCAAAATTAGCGGACTGTCCTATGAGTGGAAAGAAAAATAGAGTAAGGGTTAATGTTAATAGAGAAGGTCCTAATTTGCTCTGAAATGCTGTTTTCATCGAAAAACTCCTTTGATGTTACTATAATCAAAATGACTATAGTTGCTCACTGGCACGAAAGCGCAAAGCTCCCGTGACAGCTACATTTCAAAAAAAGCTCATTCGGTTTATGGTTGGGATCATGTCAGTTTGCTAATCGTGAAAAACTAGCATAAATTTTATAAATAAATCTTGAATATAAAATAAAATAATGTTCATTGGACACGGTCATTTAAATTCTCACTTTTAGCGGCCAACAGTTGCATAGCTGAAGCATAGCTTGAG
>JADGBS010000297.1 GCA_015231325.1 Oligoflexia bacterium
GAAAGGAGGATCTTCTTTTTCCTCGACGAATTCGGAACCCTTCAGCGGTTAAACAATATTCTGAACATGCTGAAGCTCTCCCGTTCCTACGGTGGTTCGGTTTGGATCGGGATTCAAGATATGGGGCAGATTGAAAATATATACGGAAGAGAGTCCACTAAAACTATTATGAACTCTTGCGGGAACACCATTATCTTTGGCGTTGATGAACTACTAACCGCAGAATACCTTTCCAAAAAAATTGGTGACCGGGAGCGCTCCAATATTGATAAAAATTTTTCTTTTGGCCTAAGTGAATACCGCGATGGCCACTCCATGTCGGAACGAACTATGGTGGAAAAAACTATTCTCCCCTCTGATATTATGGGCCTCGAAGATCTCAGCTTCTACTTTAAGTTGGCCACCCTCAGGGAGTTTACTAAATCCAAATTGGAGTACAAAAAATATCCGGCAACCACCCAATCCTTTATTGAAAAATTTCACTCGATTACAATTATACCAAAGGAAATTAATATAAATGAAAACAATGATCTCGTTCCATAACATCGGGCAATATGCCCTACATAAAATTGTAATTAAAACTAATCATAATCGGTGTTTAATTTTTCTTTTTATAAAATTGTCTGACAATTTGCCAGACGAGCGTTAGGCGATTTGTAAGACAGTAATTTGCCAGGCAATTTCTACATAAACCATTGTTATAACAATAAAAAGGTCTCCGACATGAATGAATTAGCACCGCATCCGCAAGACAGTTTGTCTTACAAATTGCAAAATTTTAATTTGCGTGGGATGTGTTGGTGAATCTTAACTTTTCCCGGAAATCGAGAGATCAGTGATGCTCGATTTTCAGAGGGGAAAAGGAAAAAGCGTGACAATGACAGAGCATCAAGTGGAACTTGATTTTATCGAGTTACACTTGATTATTTACTTTTTTTTGCGGGGAGGATCGAATGCTCTTGTCTTAGCATTTATGAAGTAGGTTCTGGGAACCCAGCTATAGTTGAAACTGTTACCAGATGGCCAACTCAACCTAGATAAAGGAGAGGCGTCGCTACTGATTATGTGCAGGTAACCACAAATTTTATGAAATACTACTGCTGGTCGGGAGGTTTGTTTACTAAAGAATAACGGGACTGTTTCCGGAGGGTGTGTGACCAAGTGCCCCCAGTAATGCTGTGAATTTCGTCAACCAAAGTTGCCGCTCTTTTTTGTTGCACTGTTAAGGGATAATCTTGGTAAACATAATACAAACAAGGATGGATATTTTTTTCATTTTTACGCTTGTTGTTGAATTCAGTGCTATACCTCATGTCCATTGCTTCACACGTAAATTAACTTCAAAGATATTTTAGCTTTTGGATGATTATGAAATCCAAAAAATTTTTATGCTAAAATCACTTAGGAAAAGCACAAAACGACTATCTAATCCATAACAGAAGTCAATGAACATCAGGGTAAATCGTAAATAAAATTAATCACTGAAATGTAGAGATTCTTAGATCGAACTAGAAAGGAATTGGCCATGAATCCAACAGATAAGGAAACATTAAAGGATCACGCCTTCTATCAATTGGGCGATAGGGTTGCCGAGATCTGTAAACCATTATTTAACAGTTATCCCATTAACCACTTTGGATGGGGGAGAGTATACAAAAACAAGAGTGTTACAATGGTTGTTAGTGATAGAGATTGGACACGTAAGTTTCTTGCCAGTGATTACAAGTGCTTCTCAACTGATTACAATTGCTTCCTAAGAAATCAAAGAATACATACTTGGTCGCCAAGCACGTCTATTGATGCCATTGAAGATGCCGCAACATTTAAACACTTTAATGGGGTTATAATAGATAAAGATTGCGATGATTATATAGAAGGGATAATGATTACTTCATGCGATCCCAGATATACTCCACTAGACTTTTGCTTTAACAAGGAACTATTTAACAAATTCCTTTTCTATTTCAAATCAAAGTCCAAAGAGATCATAAAGACTATAGAAAGGGAACCGATCCTACTTTCAGAAGATAGGTTTAAGAATCTTAAAACTGCCGAATTAGAACAGAATAGTCTGCACCAGGACACACTCCATGCCTTTATAAAATCTATAAATACCGGCGATTCTATAACTATTAAAGCGCTGGAGATTATTGAGGATGAATTGTATAAACCAATCATTATAGATGAACTGGCAAAAAGAGTTAATGCCAGTAAATCAACGCTATTACGTAAATTCAAAGAAAGTACAAATGAAACTCCATATGCCTATATCAAAAAGAGACGATTAGAAAAAGCATTTACTCTAATTACCTCAGACGCTCTCTCTATCGGTGAAGTGGCCACCTTAAGTGGTTATCAAACCATCAGTTCTTTTACCGATGCTTTCAAGGAAAAATTCGGCAATCCGCCTTCTCATTTTCGTCGATAACATTAAAACGAAAAATTTTTAACTTCCCAAAATCCCAGAAATCACTACAGGCAACTTATATGAACTATTATTCTGATAAAATCTGGTAAATCACCCTTATCCAAAATTAGTATTTATTTTGAAGTTTTTGCCGAAAAGATTGATGTTTTCACCGAAACACTAAGCACCATTCTCTTTTATAATAATTAAATGGTGAATTAATTTCGTGCTACAGTTATCCACATAATAATTCAGTGGTAAATAATAAATCTTACCTCCGACGTTATGTAGATGACTTAGTTAAATCTTATTAAGTTGGAGTCAAGTTTGTATTTTAAATACAATGGGAAAATTTGATTCAGTCTGACATAGGGACCAGTTGGATATTAGTAGTCCTGAAATATTTCCTCTGATCCACATTTTGGACAACGACAAACATTGATTAGGCAACCGAGTTCTGATGCTATTTCACTAAAAGAGTTGTAACGAAGCTCCTTCGTGAATTGTTTTCTTAATATGCAGTTTTAATATGTTTAACTTTTAAATGGAGATTTTATGAATTTTAAAAAGCTAATTTTTATATTAACCATAAACTTAGTTTCACCTTCAATTTTCATAGATGTATATGGAGCTGACGATGGTAATAATTCTAATAAAAATTTATCGGATTTGGCCCATGGATTGGCAGCTAGAACAGAAGCTTTTTACTCCGGAGATCATACGCTAAAGGAGAGAATGGCAACAGCAATTTTCTTGACGGAAATTAAGGAAAAAATTGATCAGTCGTTAAGTTCTGAGCAGGGTCTGGAAAGCATTGTTGATAGTTTAATCCAAAATCCTAATTCTGATTCAGCTAGTGATCAGGCAGCGTTAATGAGATTAAAAGAGATGATTACAGAAATTAGAGCAGGACACAACTCTGCAATTCCTCATTTAACAATCCAAGCGATAGAGAAGATAGCGTTAGGACCGTTAAAAATAGAATTCGGACGAGGAACTACCTTGTCGGTGCTGGAAATGATAAATGATAAACATAGAGTTCTTACTAACAAAATAATCACAAGCGAAGTCGCTGCAAAAATAACTAAGCTAAATGAAATTACCGAAGGAACTTGCTTAGCAAGTCTCACAGAAAATATTAGGGAAAACATTCTAGAAATTTTATCTGCGCTAGTATTGAGGATTGTAGACGAAATTGATGGGTTTGATATTCCGAACATTGCTTCTGCTGTGTCATTAAAGACCTCGGAGCTAGAGGTAGCATTAGGAAAAGATGCGGCCATGGCAGCGAAAAGTACTCTCGAAGCTATTTCAATAATTTCTTTAGTATCTGAAATAAAAGAATTGATATCAGATATTCCTAATCCTCAATGAATTGGATAATGTTTTTTTAGAACTCCTTCTAAACTGTATACATTCGTAGATTGGCGAATTATTTCCGTCCTTCAAATCGCAATATAAGTTTTTGGCAGAGAATATAGCGATGAATATCAACGGTGCTATTCGCAAGGATTTGTCGTTTTTTTGTGACGGATATTCGTCGGTTTGATATCCCTGTCTCCAATGATTAGTAATGCTGTTCACCATCACATTTGAGTGTTTGACGTCCGGATTTCTGTCAATTTTACCCGTGATATATAGGAATAAATCAAAAGTTATGGTCTCCTTGAAAACTACCCCAATTTGACGTTTTTGCCGAAAAAATTGATCTTTTTCCGGAAACAAAAAAACATATACTGATATAAAATTTAAATCACACGTAAATTAACTTCAAAGATATTTTAGCTTTTGGAGTT
>JADGBS010000298.1 GCA_015231325.1 Oligoflexia bacterium
AGATAATCAATTACTTTTAAAATTACTGGATGAGTGGTGCATTTATAAGGATTGTGAGGAAAGCGTAGAACTTCAAAGTGAAAAAAAGGCACTTGTTCGAGGATTAGAAAATTGGGAGGAATATGAGTTACAAGGAATTATTGTTGAGGGAGAATCGGATGTGTTCGCTTTTTCCATTTATGAAAAATTAAACGACAATACCATTTTAGTACATTTTGAGAAAGCAAAACCGTTTATAAAGGGCGCCTTTCAACTGATTAATCAACTTACTGCCCAGAAAGTCTATCTAGAAGGGTATAAATTTATTAACCGTGAATGTGATCATGGTCTCCCAGGACTCCGTCAGGCGAAACAAAGCTATCATCCTGTTTATATGGAGAAGTGTTTCACGTTGGAGCAGCTGCATTAATTATTGGAGCAGCTGCATTGATTATTAGTGAGATTGTATTCAGTTTTAAAACCCAAATTTAGAGATAGGCCCATGCCCATTCAACGATCCAACACCGATCCCACGCGAATCCCCATTGTCCAGCTCGTCTGGCCTTTGCTTATAGAGAACATCTTGCGAACATCACTCATGAGTGTCGATACCTTCATGCTCGCTCGCTACTCAGAAAAAGCGGTTGCGGCAATGAGTCTGGTGAACCAGTTCGCTTTTTTCATCCAGCTCATTTACATGATGGTTTCCATCGGGGCAAGCATCATGATTTCGCAGAATCTCGGAGCGGGGAAGCGCGCCACGGCAGGACTGGTGGGAGTGGGCGGCCTAGTTTTGATTGCTGGCCTCTCGATCATTCTGTCCACATTAGTTGCATTGTTCGCGACGCCTCTTATCGCCCTCTATAAACTGGATCCTGAGGTTGCGCTCTACGCACGCCAGTTTTTGACAATCTATGGAGGATTCTCCTTTTTCATGGCATTCAATATTGGACAGTCTAGTATTGTGCGCTCCTGGGGACATTCCTATGACCCGATGTGGGTGAATGTCATTTCTCTCGTGCTAACTGTTTGCGGAAATGCCCTTTGTCTATTCGGATTCTTCGGATTTCCAATATTGGGAGTGGCCGGTGTAGCGGGATCAACTGTGTTCAGTCAAGTTGTGGTCTGTGGTATCTACTACTTCTTGATAAAAAGAAGAAAGGATATCGAACTGCCTCTGCACAAAATGGCGCACATCCCGAGATCAGTCTATAAAGCGGTGATGAACGTCGGCATTCCTACAGTCGGTGAAAACCTCTCGTACAACCTGTCTCAGATTGCAATCATGACGATGATCACCCAGATGGGAACTGACACTATGACGACATTTGGAATTCTTATTACTGTGCTTCGATATGTTTTTATGCCAGGTGTCTCTATCGGCAGTGGTACTCAAATCAAGGTCGGGTATCTAGTCGGCGCAGGGATGCACGATGAGGCAACTAGGAGAGTGTACAAGTACTTCACCGTTGGGTTCTTGATTTCGCTCGTTTTTATTGTTCTTGTCGTCATCATGCACCAATCCATTCTGGGCATCTTCTCTCCCAAACCGAACATTTTTGTGCTGGCCACTTCGGTCCTTCTCGTAGCGGTAATCCATGAGCCCGGTCGAAATTTCAACACTATCTTCATCCCCGCCCTCAAAGGCGCAGGCGATGTCCACTTTCCGGTGTATGTCGGCATCGCTACGATGTGGGGAATAAGCGTGTTGGGTGCATGGCTCCTTGGTGTTAAGCTGGGGCTTGGCATCGTCGGTGTCTGGATCGCCATGACGCTTGATGAATGGTTGCGTGGAATTATTATGTTGCTGCGCTGGCGCTCGGGAGCATGGAAGTCAAAGTGTCTAGTTCAGTTGACGGATGCTATTACTGTATCTTCTCTCGTGCTGTTCGTTATTACATGCAATATTTCACTGTATGCTCTTTCAGGGCCTACTACTAATGGATAAAATTACCAATTACAAATCACCTGCAATTGTTGTTTGATAGATAATAGGAAAGGATCTACCTCTAGTTCTTTTTCGTACTTAATAAGCAAATCAATTTTTTGCTCACCAATTTGCTGTTTTAAATCCACAAGAATGTCTAAGTGAAGAGACAAAAGTTGTTGCTTTTTTTTAGTGTCAGGGACAACCAATAGCAAATCAATGTCGCCACCTAATGCATCAATATCAGTCCTGCTACCGTACAAATAGAGCGTAGACGGTGTTTGAACATATTTACTAAAAACTTCAGTAATCGAGCTGATTTCTTGATCTGTAAGTCTAATCATCTTCCTTATCATCTCTGTTATGATTATCATCACTCAAAAATATTTCATTCTTTAATTCCAATAAAATCGGGGTATACTTTTTTATGTCTGTAAAAAACTGCTCCAGACTTTCTTCATCATACTCATGAGCTGCTTTGTTTCTTAATTCTCTAATTTTTAACCATATCGACGTATCTTTCACCAACTTTAATTTTTGGGACTGATTTAGTAAGTCTCTAAAAGTACCTCTAAATCCGGGGTCACCTAACAACACCTGTGCTCTAAGGTAATTATTGAAAAAAATCTCAGCGGCCCTGCCAAACCTTGATGATAGTCCCTCCCAAGTCTCCAGGACATCGTCATCGACATCACTAATTGCGCCATACCCTGCCAATTCACCCAACTTTTCAATTTTACTGTAACTGTACTGCAAACGGTTCAGAGCTTTCAATAATTGTCTTTTCCCTTTTAATAACAGCTTTTCATTCATCAAAAAATCCTTTGGATACTATGTCCTTTAGGGCAGAGACGAAAAAGGATGCCCTTCGGCGAGAACTGATGCGGGCATACGAAGTATGCAAGCATCGGAACTGAAACCGAAAGGCATTGATTTTGAGAACTATTAAAAAGTTCTCGCTCTTCCCGAAGGAAGGTTAGGGCCACATCGGATTTGTTGGAAAAGGTTTTTAAGCTGGCAGCACCGACCCTACTCGACAGGTCTTTTAACCACCAACCACAGAGCATGGGACGTGCGGAAAATCCCAAGGTGTGCATGTTTCGTGTGCTTATGCACACGCTTTCTCTTAACCAACTTCTGCATTTTAAAAATGCCTCCTAGTCAACCTCGAACCTATTTTAACAAGCTCGCTCCTTTAAGGGCGAGTGGTTGACCATCACTATAGCTGAAGCTAATTCTAACGCACCGCTCAGTAAAAGTAAAATATCCGAATAAAATTATACAAATTTACACGAAAAAATAGATATTCCTAGTCGGGTAAAATAGATATCGTATTATTGGCGACGTCCACGGAAACTTGCAAGGAATGTATAAAATCATCTCCGATCTCATCGACAGCAAATATAATTAGATTGGAGATCGGGATTATTGTTTAATCAGCAGGAAAGATGTAATCAATTGTGGATGCGAGAGTTAAGAAGATTTTTATAATGAGCTTCGTCAATAACCGATGGCCTCGAACACTCAAAACTAAAGATGTTACAAAGTAAGTACTTGATAACTCAAATAACCGTTCCAGTTATTAAAGTTCACATATGCAACACACTGATAAAAGTGTGCCGCCATTATATTCATCTCCATGATATTTGGGAGAACACGTATAGCGCGAAGCGCCGTTAGCATGAATAAGACCGTCTGTACCATCAAAATGAGGAGTAAGGAAAGAAAAATCACCGCCAAGACTCTCCTGAGACGTCCAAAACTTTCTTCCATTAAAATATGAAAAAATACTCAACCCCCCATTACTAACTAGCCGACGATAGTCCTCAGGCGAGGGAAGGTGGCAGGCAATTCTCACTCGATTCCGTATCAAACCCTTATTAATGCAGTGATTCACAGATCCATCGTAGGATAATTTTAATTCTTTTCCGTTACTATCCCTCTCAAGATCTCCCCAGAAGGCCTCAGTGGATACCTCTCTATATGCATTGGCACCTAAAAGGGGATGTCCCGGAGGTGGAACTAAAACATAAGCAGCGGTAGCTGACTCAGAAGTAACCGCAATAACTCCATCTAGGCCCTTGTCAACGTATTCACTTGAACTCCAAGCACTTATAGAAATCGATGAGCAAAATAGGGTTAATAAAATTAACCTGGTTTCAATGCAAAAGAAGGTATAGATGACCCCCTCTTCAATGAGGGCATATTTCCCGGTAAAGTTTAATTATATTAGCAATAAAACTTTACTAAAAAGGAGAGTCATCTATGTATTCTAGTTTAACTTATATTGGTC
>JADGBS010000299.1 GCA_015231325.1 Oligoflexia bacterium
CTACGCTGGGGAACAAATCAAGGGAGCGTTATGGGTGCTGGAGGGCGGTTTTCCTCCTTCATTGTTACAGCGGCGGGGGGGAGAATGTAGTCATGAAGCAGAGGATAGAACAGCAGGTATGTCCTGGATGGTGGTTCAAAAGCAGTTTGCTAAAAAGCAGGGAAGTTTTCTTCGTCCCTCTGAAAGCAAATGGTTACACAAAAATGATTTCGGGCACGTATTGCTGATTGGTGGCTCTCCTGGATGTAGCGGTGCTTTGGCATTGGCCTCAATGGCAGCATTACGAGTGGGGGCAGGACTAGTGACTGCTATGACCCATGAGCACAACTATCAGGAGCTAACTGCTAAAATTATACCGGAAATTATGACGGCCGTCATTCCTGAGAGCGAAAATGAACGTACGTATTGGTTGAATGACCTCAATCAGCGCTATCAGGCAATTGTTATCGGTCCTGGTTTGGGACGAGGAGAGAGCACTCGCCGTTTGGTAGTAGAAATTTTGAGTCATTATTCCGGGCCTGCAGTGATAGATGCGGATGCGGTAAGTGTTCTGCGTTGGGCCGATGATTCGCGGTTATTTACTCAGCGAGGGGCGTTGACTTTGTTAACCCCTCATCCAGGAGAGTGGTCGACATTTACGGGTGTGGAGAAAAAGATACTGTTGGACGACCCCTTGAGCACCTTGGCGGTTATTACTGAAAGCAAAGGAATGGCCGTGTTACTGAAAGGGCCTTGCACTTTGGTGGCCCATGCCAATGGGGCAGTTTATTTTCATGATTGGCCTAATGATGGAATGGCCACCGCTGGCTCTGGCGATGTACTTGCTGGTATTTTGGTCGGGTTATTGGGGCAGAATCGCGCCCTTCATAGACGTGAACGAAGGCAGAATAATATATTGAAAGGGGAAATGATTCCGGAATGTGATCTGATTAATTTGGCCATTTCTCTACATTCCTTTGCAGGATGGTTGGCATGTGAAGAGCAGGGCGCCGCATTTATGAGTGCGAGTTCCATAATAAATAATTTACTAAATAACTAGTTGCTAAATTCTGTCAAACCAAGCAATATTAAATTAGAAGCATGTTCTAAAGATGTTTTTACGTTAAGGGGCACCGGCCCATAGGCAGTAAGTGATAGGCAGGATTTAAAAGGAGTTAGTTTGTCTCAAAAAGAGTTAAGGTGTTGGAAGAAAGTTTTTGAGAGCGATTTGCCTTACGTTATCAGCGAATTGAAAGAATCGGTAACCAGGCCTGCGATGTTGATACTTAGCGGAGAGATGGGCGTGGGTAAGACCACTTTCGCCAAAATATTTGCTACCGACGGCACACTTCAGAGTCCCAGTTATTCAGTTTTAAGCATGACGCCAACTATTGCGCACGCGGATCTATATCGGATAAAGGATCCTGAAGAGGTCGTTCATTTAGAGCTTACCCTTTATTTAGAGAATAAGGACTACTTTCTGGTGGAGTGGGGAAAACGTTATCTGTCTTCCTTGTTTAGGGAGGTGGATGAGCGGTTTACTACTTATGAGTTGATGATTGAATTTAATAACAAGAGCGCCAATCCCTCCCTTCGGGATTACTTTTTATTGAAATTGGATCGGAATAATTTTTAGTTTTTATTCATATTAATTATTGACGGCATTTGTTAAATAGAGACATACTATTTAGAAAGGTTAAGTTATTATAAAGTTGTTATGAATTTGAATGCTGAATTTATATAGTTTTATGCATTAAAGATTGAATATCGGGAGTCGTCTTTGTCTTTATTATATTCAAAATCGATACTTAATAATTGGGGTATGGATTTCTAAAGTGTTAAAAGGAATGGAGGAAGACTAAATGAGATTAACATCTAAGGGACGTTATGCGGTAAGAGCGATGTTGGATTTGACTTCTCACACCAGTGGTAATCCGGTGCGTTTGCAGGAAATTTCAAATCGACAGGGAATCAGCCTACACTATCTAGAGCAGCTTTTCCGCAAGCTCCGCAATGGAAGAGTGGTTAAATCAGTGAGAGGGCCAGGTGGGGGGTATGTGCTGGCCAGAAACATGGATGAGATATCAATCAAGGATATTTTAGACTGTGTGGGAGAGAATATAAATCCAGCTCGTGACATTGTTGGGAATGATAACGTTACCGCTGATACTGTGGAGTTTACTCTTTCAAAAACCTATTTTGAAAATTTGGGCATCTTGATGCAAGAGTATCTAGAGACTACCTCTTTGGGTGATTTGATCAGAAAAACAAAAGAGATTCCTGGCGTTACAGTTAAGGATAGTGGTGCTGAAAAAGTTGGTCTTGTTAATAGTCTAAGAGATGATCTACAGGTAGGTGATATTAATTAATCGTTTGTATCTGGATTTTAATGCCACTTCTCCGCTTTCGCCAATGGTTAGGGAGCGGTTTTTTAGTTGCTCTGACCGCTCTTCTGACCTCGAACTGGCCAGTGATGTGCAGGGGCATTTTGCGAATCCTGGGGCAAAGTATTTTTCTGCTCAGGAATCGCTGAAGGTTATTCATCAGACTGCCGAATTCATTCTTACTCTATTTAAACTTCCTAAACATCGAGTTATATTTCACTCTGGAGGTACAGAGGGGATAAATCTGTTGTTAAAGGGTTGGGCCGTAGAGAAATTGCAATTAGAAGCAAGATCTGGTCCTAAATCAAATTCCAAATTATTGCTTTGTTATTCTACTGCCGATCACCCTTGTGTGGTGGGCAGTGTTGATTGGATATGCAGAGTAGATGACGCATATGCGAATCTCTTTGCGCAGCACCGGCCGCAGCCGCAGTTACTGCGGACGCAGCTGCCGCGATTGCATCAATTGGAGTTAGGTATATTAGATAATGCTCTGCCAGATGATAAACAGTGGGCGACCAAGATTTCGGAGCAGTTTTCGGAACAGTTTGGTGATAATGCATTGATGGTTGGTCGTAGTTTGCTTAATTTTACTTATGTCAATAATGAGACAGGCGTGGCCTGGCCTTTGAAGCTAGCATCAAATATCAAATCACAGTGTGGAGCGTTAGTACATGTTGATGCTGTGCAGTTATTAGGTCGTCTTTCTCCTGAGTACTGGCAACTTGCTCCTGATTTGGATTTTTATACTTTTTCAGGACATAAGTTTGGAGCATTACCAGGGATTGGGTTTTCATTGGTGTCTAATAATATTCCTCCATTTACATTGCCGCTGATTAGTGGTGGTGGGCAACGTGCTGAACGTGGAGGAAGTGAAAATGTATTAGGAATTTACTCACTGAAGTTGGCGTTGGAAGATTTGGTAGCGCACTACAACTATGAAGAGAATTTGCAAGGACGAAACTATTTGGAAGAACGGTTACAACAGTTACTAGGAGAACGTGGAGTATTTTTTGCTAAAGAAGCAGAGCGTAAATGGGGTGGGAGGGCCGCAGGTGCTACGTTCTTACGAAGTTCCAATACGATAGCTTTTGCAATAAAGGGCGTTAGTGCAGACAGTATACAGATGGCATTGGATCTTCAAGGGATTGAAGTAGGCAGGGGCGCGGCATGTTCCTCGGGGATCAATCAGACCAGTAGGGTTCTGAAAGCGATGGGAGTTGAAGAGACACTTTCAAAAGTGATACCAACAGAGAGAACATCTCCATCCCTTCTACCGCAGTAGAATAACGATCGGTCAAAACCATCTGGATCATGCTATCTTTTAGACGTTCCGGAGAAAAACAAGAAACAAATTGCTCTAAGAAACGACGGATCTCTTCGCTGTCGGTTTCTTCGAACTCCACTCCATAAAGAAGATTTTCTTCCTTTATTCCGCCGGCAAATGCCCGCACCACTTTTCCGGCAAGGTCCAAGTGATATTTTTTGAAATGTAACGAAAAATCCAGCTCTTGACCAACTGATAATCGCTCCACGGTGGTGAAACTGACACCGCTCAAACTGATGTCCACCAATTTTGCGTCATCAATGTACTGAGACTTTCCTTTTCCATCACCAATTTCCACTAAAAACCTGATATCATCGGCCTCTTCCACAGGCACCCTAAACGATTGATAAAATTTGAATTCTGAAAAACTTCTTAGCATACAATTTCCCCTGTTCTTCAAAGATACAACCGATGCATCAAAGGTCATATCGGCAGAAGTAAAATCAACTTTAGAATTTATGCCTATAAT
>JADGBS010000029.1 GCA_015231325.1 Oligoflexia bacterium
GACTGAAACCAACTTGCCGGCATAACCCAATCCCCACCGAATAGATGACGGTCAGTTTGCGAATCTGCCCACAACGCTAAGGTATTTCCTTGCTGCTCATATACACCCCAAAAAACAACAACTAACATACATATAACAAAAAATGCTCCTATGCCACTCTTCTCCTCACTGGTCAACTTTTCCGATTTATCTGAATTATTTGACTTACCTAATTGATCCGTTTTAGCTTTGCTAAGTTTATTAGCAGCGTTGTTGCGTTTAATCTCCATGATTCTGTCTGGTGCCAAGTATCGCTGTCCCCAAAGGTAGAACATTAATCCAGTTAACATCCCCACCCCTGCAGCACCAAAACCATAACGCCAACCATAAAGTTCGCCCAACGTCCCACAAATTAAAGGAGAAAAAAATGCTCCTAAATTGATACCGACGTAGAAAATGCTGAACGCGCGATCACGCCGAGAATCTATGCTCTCATAGAGACTTCCAACTTGTGTAGAAATATTAGGCTTGAATGCCCCATTACCCATGATCAAGAAAAACAATGCCAAATAAAAAGTATTCTCAAATGCCATCAAAAACTGGCCAGTGGCCATTAAAATCCCACCAAGAACAACTGCTCTTCGCTGGCCAATCACACGGTCGGCCAACATTCCTCCAAAAAAGGGAGTCAGATAAACCAATCCTGTATAAATTCCATAGATTTGTGACGCCTTTTCTTGAGTAAAAAGCAATTGCTTCATCATGTAATAAACTAGAATGGCACGCATTCCATAGTAAGAAAAACGCTCCCACATTTCAGTAAAAAAGAGAATAAATAGGCCTTTCGGATGTCCCCACAACTCACCAAAATTTTTGTAAGTTGCTGAGCCGCTGAAACTAGAACTCGTTTGCGACGCACTGATCCCACTCATAAATTTTTCCCCAAATTGATTAAGTTAAATAACAAACAAACTTGGTCTCCTTAAAAAGTGCCGAGCTTACAACACAATCATTGTCTAATAAAGAAATATAACTGATGGTGTCTGAAAAAGTAATCCCTGTAACTATTTATTAGAAATATGAGGAATAAAACTGTCAGCGTGCCATCAGCATGCCGCCAGCATACACAGTACACATGTAACTATTAATATCCACCAATCATTAACAATCTATGGACTACTTTCCTTGACGAACGAACAGCAAAAATTCACAATAATAGTTAGTAGATCTCTAAAATCGCGGACATAGAACGACAGGGACCTTGCGTTATGAGTAAATAAATACTATTAATAAATATTTCAATCGAGTTTGAGTAACGGACATGGATATCGATTCAATTAACGGTTTCGTCAAAGAGTTCTGCCAAGGATCACATGGCAGCAGCAGCTACGATCAGGACCAATTTTTCGTGATGGGAGAAGTCTCCGAGGAATTTGCTCCCCTAAATTACCTCAAAAAAAAACTCAATACAACTGGCATTAACATTAATGGCCCTAGAGATCTTCTGCTTCTTGGTTTCACCTTCTATTCCCTAGATTTCCTGGAGAATAACAATTTCAAAGTTTGGTTTGAAAAACAATTTGCAAAAAAATTAAACGCTAAGATCATCAAGAACATATTCATATTACATAAACCTGACCACACAGACATTTTCAACGCTTTGGAATCCATTAATAAAAATTTCGAAATACTAAAATTTGAGCACATCTTGATCAACGGTAAGAGCATGCCCACCCAACTTGGTGAGTGGTATGCTAAATGCATCTTTGGACTGAAACAAATGAAATCAACATCACAACGCGGATTTGATTTCGAACTTGATGACAAGCGAGTTGAAGTGAAAGTTCATTGGGGAGATAAATCTTCCCCTAAGGGCGTAAAGGTGCGAAAATCTTTGATCGAACTCAGTGACAGCTGCATCATAATCTACCAGACCAATAATTTTATGATTAGGGAGTTATGTTTTTTAGATTCAGAATTTATTTTGAGAAAATTTTCAGGAAAGGGACATACCATCTTCTTAAAAGATAGTGATCTCTCTTCCTACTTTTTTAGCAAATCCTCAAAACAATTTGAAAAAGTTGTTAACAAAAACGCCCTGATGTCCTTCGCTTCTCCCAACCTGGCACTTAAACTGGAGGGACGTCTATAACAGTGTAATAGTAGTCCGCATTAAATTAATATTAATAGAGGTCATAACGCAGTAGTCTGCACTCAATATCACCATTATAGAGAACCGCTCGCGATGTAGTTTTTAATGCAATCGCTTTTCTTAGATCTAAATTTCCAGTAAGAACATAAGCACGATAATTTTTAAAATTTTTTTTCAAATTCTCACCGTATTCATGATAAAGCGACTCTAACTGCTGCAACTCTGCGTCCAAACGCTTTCCGTATGGAGGGTTGCAAAAGATCACACCAGCAGATGCACCTGACACGCTCGTTGCCCCGGCAGCTGCCCCAGTTGAAAGCGGTGGAATCAAAGTGAGGGCATCTTGCTTCTTGATACTGATCTTGCCGACATCACCATGGTCCGAATAGTCCGAATCAAAACCCAATGTCTGAAAAATTATTTTTAGATTTTTTTTGGCCACCATCAAAGAACGCTCATCGTGATCAAAACCATATATTCTTTCGCAGATATATTTCAAATTTCTCTTTTCAAAGTCACGCTCACGCAACATTGAAATTTGTCGATACGCTCGATCTAATTGCTCTTGCCAAATATTTTGTAAATCTCCTGACCTCTTAAAAAAGTTGAACTTTTCTAACGACCAAAGAGGCGTGTGCGGATTACTCTGCTTGGAAAGCAACTTTATGAGTGAAGGAGGAAGTTGTGCCCCCAGTAAAAAGGCCTCGATCAAAGTAGTGCCCGACCCACACATACTATCGATGAAAATTTCCTTTTTCGGGTCCCACTCGGTGAGATAAAGAATCCCTGCCGCTAAATTTTCTCGTAAAGGCGCCACAAAATCAAAATCACCTTTGCGATAATGACGGTTTCCTAGCGCCTCGCCACAAAGATCAACTAGAATCGAAAGCTGTACACTATCCCCATTTTCGCCAATCCCCTCATCCAATAAATCCAAATACAGCAAAACAGTGCAATCAGGAAAGTGCGGATCCACATTAGGACGAATTCCTTGACGATTGCTTTCACGAAAACGATCAACAATTGCATCTTTGGCCAGCTGCGAAAGATAGAGGGTGTTCCTAAAAGGACCATTCATAGTCCCCAATTTCCCATTAATTGTTTGAACTTTAAACGTCTGTTGCAACGAAAAAATCGTAGTCCAATCAATCGCCTTAATCGCCTGGTAGTATCTTTGAGTAGAATCTAGCAGCGTCACCTTGGCCAATTGCTCATAGACTCTACTGGCAACTCGAGAATGTAGCATCGTTGCGTAGGCAATCTTCGGCGAACACCCCTTTAATGCCACTCCACCCTGCCCCAAAACGCCAACATGCTCATCTTCCGCAATCTTCCGGATCTCTTTTAACAAAACCTCTTCCAAACCTCTGGGACAAGAGATAAAGTATTCACGCTGATTACGCTTTTGTAACTTTTGTAATTTACTACCAGATTTTTCCATAATAAACCTAAATAACCCCGGTGATAACATTGGGACCCTTTTTAACAAGTATCTTCTCACAAAGGAAGTAAAAGATGAGCGAAAAATCTAATTTATTGCCCTACAAAGTAAAAGACATGGCCTTAGCAGAGTGGGGGCGAGACGAAATTAACATTGCAGAGAAAGAAATGCCTGGTCTGATGTCCCTCAGAAAAATATACGGGCCCAAAAAACCCTTGAAAGGCGCGCGCATCTCTGGCTCCCTACACATGACTATTCAGACAGCTGTACTTATAGAAACATTGGTAGAGCTGGGTGCAGAGGTACGTTGGGCATCGTGCAATATCTATTCCACTCAAGATCATGCTGCTGCCGCTATTGCAAAGGCCGGGATCCCTGTATTCGCCTGGAAAGGGGAAACATTAGATGAGTATTGGTGGTGTTGCCTAGAAGCTCTGAGCTTTCCCGCAAAAGGATCGGCGAACAACCGCCCGCTGGGACCCAATTTAATTGTTGATGATGGTGGCGACGCCACCTTAATGCTACACAAAGGGTTTGCCGCTGAAAACGACCCAAAAATTTTGGATCTTAACTCCAGCTCAGGGCAAATAAGTGCTGATGAAGAATCATTGATTAAGTTCCTAAAAGAAGTTCTGAAGACCGATCCCCAACGTTGGCACCGGGCGGTGGAAGAATGCTACGGAGTTTCAGAAGAGACTACTACCGGTGTGCATCGACTATTTCAAATGGAAAAGAATAAAACCCTGTTAATCCCTGCTATTAACGTAAACGATTCAGTAACTAAATCTAAATTTGATAATCTCTATGGATGTAGGGAATCACTCCTCGATGGTATCAAAAGGGCGACAGGAGTAATGGTAGCAGGAAAATTGGCAGTAGTTTGCGGTTATGGAGATGTTGGCAAGGGATGTGCCCAATCCCTACGTCATCAAGGTTGCAGAGTCGTGGTCACAGAAATCGACCCCATCTGTGCTCTACAAGCAGCAATGGAAGGATACTCAGTGCAAAGAATCGATGATGTCGTCGATAAAGTAGATCTATTCGTTACGGCAACAGGTAACGTTAATGTAATTACCGTAGAACACATGCGGCGAATGAAAGATCAAGCAATAGTCTGTAACATTGGCCATTTTGATAGTGAAATTGATGTTGCAGGATTGCACGCTGTCCCTGGCATCCGTCGTAAAGAAATAAAGCCACAAGTTGCAACTTATACTTTCTCAGATGGACACGCAATCATTCTTCTGGCAGAAGGACGTTTGGTTAATTTAGGGTGTGCGAATGGACATCCGTCATTTGTAATGTCCTGTTCATTTAGCAATCAAACCTTAGCACAGATGGAATTGTGGGAAAAACGCAACAAAAATTCAATCCGCCTCTACAATCTACCTAAAAAATTAGACGAAGAAGTGGCACGTCTACACCTGGAAAAGATTCAAGTACATCTCACAAAGCTAACGTTGCAACAAGCAGAGTACATCAATGTCCCTCTAGAAGGTCCGTTCAAAGCAGAGCAATACCGTTACTAAATACTAATTGGGGTGATTTTATTGGAGCAAACTTATGTTGATAAGAGAACTGATCAATCCTAAGTCTATCGTCGTTGTTGGTGGATCAAACAATTTAAATTCCCCAGGTGGGAGAATATTGCAAAATATAATCCAAGGAAAATACCAGGGAGAATTAATGGTAGTAAATCCCAAAAGCAGTGGTGAAAAAATCCAAGGGATCCTTACCGTCGGTTCAATCGAAGACCTGCCTTCTGTGGAACTTGCAATAATCGCTATTCCTGCACCACTGATAAAGGAGAACGTTCAAAAATTAGTTGAGAAAAAAAATACTCGTGCCTTTATTATTTTGTCTGCAGGTTTTAGCGAAATGGGAGAAGAGGGACGCCGCTTAGAAAAAGAGATCGTAGAATTAGTAAACCGAGTCAATGGATCTTTAATCGGACCAAACTGCATCGGGGTTTTAACGACTAACTATGCTGGAATTTTTGCTGGACCGGTCCCACAACTACATCCCCTGGGGTGCGACTTTGTTAGTGGTTCTGGGGCCACTGCTGCATTTATCATCGAAAAAGGAATCGCCCTGGGGATTACCTTTTCTTCCCTCTACTCAGTAGGCAACGGTGCGCAAATTTGTGTTGAAGATGTAGTTCAATTTTGGGATGAGCACTTTGATCCGCAGAATAGTCCTAAGATAAAATTAATCTACATAGAAAATATTCAACGTCCAAAAGTTTTATTAAAACATTGCGCTTCATTAATCAGTAAGGGCTGTCGCGTTGCCGCAGTGAAAGCAGGTCAAACTGAAAGTGGTGAACGTGCTGCTTCTTCTCACACAGGAGCATTGGCCAATTCCGATTTGGCAGTAGATGCCTTGCTAAAAAAGGCGGGAGTAGTGCGCTGCTATGGTAGAGAAGACCTCTTGTCTACCGCCGCCATCTTTTGTGATGGGATGCTCGATCGCTTGTACCACAAATGCCAACAAAGGAAAAATGATACTGTTCGCAATATCGCCATTATTACTCATGCTGGTGGGCCAGGCGTAATGCTGGCAGATGCATTATCTAAAACGCGACAAAAGGTGATAAACATTCCCGTTATTAAAGGAGAAAAGGCGAACCATCTACTCTCAGAACTCTTTGTAGGATCCACCGTCCAAAACCCCATCGACTTTTTGGCCACCGGAACGCTTGAACAGCTGGAAAAAATTATTACCTTTGTGGAAAACGACTGCGAAGAAATCGATGGTATGGTGATCATCTTCGGTCACTCTGGAATTAATGTGGTAAAACCAATTTACCAAATGATTGATCAACAGATGAAAAAGTGCAATAAAGCAATTTGGGTAGTAATGCCATCTGTTACCAGCGGCAAGGAAGATATCGACTACTTTAGATCTCTAGGTCGAGTCTACTTCGACGATGAGGTCACCTTCGGATATGCTTTGGGTAAAATATTGGAACTACCTCCACCTACTTTCGAAAACAAAATAGACGTTTCTGCTGAGAAAGAGAACCTAGCGATCAATGTTGAAAGAATTAGACAATTAATCGAAAATAGCGACCTAGGTGAAAAAGATGGACATCTACCACCACAAACAGTGCAAGGACTTTTGGATGCCGCCGGAATTCCAAGAGTTCCTGAAGAAATTGTACATACCATGCCCTCGGCCCTCTCCGCGTTTACTAAGTGCATGTGTTCAGAAGTTGCTGCTAAAAATGGCTGTGTAATGAAAGTTATTGGTCCTATTCATAAAACAGAGGTCGGAGGAGTAGCACTAAGCATCAGTACCCCTGAAGAAATTCAGTATCAATTTTCCAGATTGATGGCCATTGATGGTGCAGAGGGAGTATTAATGCAACCAATGGTAAAAGGAACCGAACTATTTCTAGGCGCAAAAAGAGAGGCAGGTTTCGGCCATTTAATTCTTTGTGGTCTAGGGGGAATATTGGTTGAAGTTCTAAAAGACGTGGCAACAGGAATGGTTCCAATTAATTCGACAGATGATGTACTATCTATGATCCATTCGCTTCGAGGATATCCTCTTATTCAAGGCGTACGCGGGAAAGCAGGCGTTGATGAAAAGAAGTTTGCTCAAATAATATTGCGACTCTCAAAATTACTAGAACACGCTCCCGAAATAGAAGAGCTTGATTTAAACCCTCTGATTGGTTCTCCTGAAGGGGTGGTGGTGGTAGATGCTCGTGTTCGTATCAGCAAGTAAACTATCAGGAAAAATTACTTAACGTACTTACTTAGCGTACAACGCCCATTTTGCTTTCAATTCCTCCGAATCCCTAATTCTGCCCAACTCGGTCCAAATTTCTTCTGCTAACTCTTTATTCTTTGCCACAAACTGATGAGATAACATCACATAGTAGGGCTTATTCACGATAGCTGGTTCCACTTTTTCAATCTTAGCGCCCAAAGCTGTATCTGACTTCAATATATGGTCTCCGGTCTTGTCCAGCGCTGCTGCTGCCACTAATCTACCTGCACCTAACTTTTCAAAATCCTTCTTGGTCCCCTCCATGCCTTCCTCAGTAGTAGCACCTAATTTCTTGAGATCATCGATTATGGAGTAACCAGCTGGCGCACCCACAGAACCATCCAATTTACCCAAAGTTTTTCCATCCCAAGGAATCTTTTTGCCTTTTTGCACATAGAAGGAGTAATTGGTCGTAGTTATTCTTCTTGATTCGTCGACAGTCGTACCATTCATAGGATAAGCACCTAGCTCTTTTCGTTCCTCTTTAAAACTTGCATTAAAAATGCCATCAACACTCCCGGCCTTCATCTCTTCCATACAACGCTTCCAGGGCATACGAATAAAGTTGAATTTTATATTCTTTTTCTTCGCCTTCATCGCTGCCTCTACTAACCTCAACGCCTCAATTGACATCCCAGGGGTATTAGCATCAAGCTTGTCCCCTTCCCCGACGAGGTTAGGAAAATCAGTTTTGTTTTCACATGCCAAAGTGACTACCGTTTCTTGTGCCTGTAGCAGACCACTTCCAACCCCCCAAAAAAATCCAAACAAGGACAAAGATACTAAAAGTTTTTTCATTAATGCATCTCCTTCTTTATTTAAAGATATTTGTAGGTAAAAAAAGCGCAAATGTAACTCAACTTAAACAATCATTTATACAAATATCATATCATTGTTAGTATATGCATGTTTAAATCGAATGTCAAAAACACTGACTTCCGTCCAACATATATGACATACTCGGTAATAGTACTAAACTCACTTCTATTTTGAGAATACTGTACTCAAATACATTAGAAAGAACACGGGGAGTACTAAAATTCCCCTATCCCTCAAGGTTATAATTTTATTATAAAATGTAATTAAGATTAAAAAAAAATAAAGAAACAACGAAAAGGGGTTTGGCCAGGCCATATTTCGAAACTTACAGAAAAGGAGACATAGCGTGAAAATAGAAGAAGGAACATCTAGCAGCACACAAATAAGCTATCGAGAAATTACTCCCATAATCGAAAAACTTATCTCGGTGATCATCAAAATTAGTCTTTTGGCCACAATAACTGCACTAGGTGTGCTTCTAACTATAAATTACTTTGGATCAAAAAGTAAATTGATTGAACAAATCAATAAAATAAAAGATTTCTATGGCCCCAGTTTGACTAATAGCATCTGGAATATTTCCGATGAAAGCACCCAGCTACAGTTACAAGGCATAACTTCTATGCCTAATGTGGTTTTTGTTGAAGTGCTTGATCCCGTAAATCCCCAAAAAATACTATACGAAAAGGGAACCAAACCTCCGAACATGGACCATATCTTGAAAATTAGTTCTGCCTTGAAAAAGGTAGGAAACGACAAAGTCGAAAAAAGCGTAGGCACAATGGTGCTGTACGCATCGCTGGCAGATATTACCAGTAAAACTATCCAGCAGGCATTGGTGACCATTTTAATTATTGTGCTCTTGGTAGTCACTTTAATTTATTCTATTCGACTATCATTTAGAAAACTGATCACCGCACATCTGAACCGAATTACCAATTACGCCACCCACTTAGACATCGAGCAAAAAAATATTCCTAAATTGACACTCGAACGCGCTATAGGTGACAAAAAAGATGAATTCGATCTCGTAGTAAATGCCTTTAACATCATGATTGATAAAATCAGATCCTCACGAGAAACACTAGAAGGGTATAGCTCTTCTCTTGAAGCAAAAATCCAGGCACGAACTCACGCAATAGAGAATGAACAAAAACAAATGCAAGTTATTCTTGACCAGGTTGTAGAGGTCAACAACACTGTCGAACAGTACATGGGCAATGTATTACAAACCAACACTAACGTTGCTAACGGATCAAAAGGACAAACTGATGCACTAAGAAAATCACTTGAGTTTATGCAAACCATTCGTGAAAAAGCAAACCTCAGTGTTTCCGCGCTAACTGACGCCAGCACACTCACAGTAAGAGTAAGAGAGGATGCAGGATTAGGAAACAAAAACATGCAAGCAGTGGTAGATGCCATTAACAATATCAATAATTCAAGTGCCGACATTAGAAAAATTACCAATGTAATCGAAGAAATCGCCTTTCAAACCAACCTGTTGGCATTAAATGCAGCAGTGGAAGCGGCACGAGCAGGAAAACATGGAAAGGGTTTTGCGGTGGTGGCAGAAGAAGTTCGCAATTTAGCATCTCGTACCACTGAAGCAATTAAAGAAACCGCCACCCTTATCGACAACTCTACCTCTAAAATCAAACGAGGATTGGATATTGTGGGTCAAACAGAAAAGTCGTTCATCTCAATCGTATCCGGTATTAACGAAATAACCAAAGTAATCGAAACCATTTCTGGTGAATCAAAATCACAGTCCATGGCAATTACAGATGTATTTGACAGCATCAAAAAAGTCGATGAAATCTCCAATGAAACCCTCACCATTATTGATAGCGCCCAAGATGCTGCTAATAACTTAAGTAAAGCAGTAAACCTAAAGGCCATACTACAAAATTATGAACATAAACGGTCAGCAGGTGCAGAATAATATCGTATCAATTTTCAGACAACTGCAATTCTTTCTGCTTTAATAACGAATAAACCCAAGGATCCCTGCGCTTAGAGGCCAACTCCCATTCTCCAAACATCTTTAATGATTGAGCAATGGCATCTTCATTCCAACGAGGGCCAACCCTTACTATCTCCTGCTCATACATATTTAACTTCGCCGTCGGCATTTTCGGCGTTTTCGTTGGTTCTACTTTTTTTCCTAAATAACGGCGGTATCCTGCAACCTTTAGCAAGTGATTTTGCATAAAAATAAAAAAAGAGCGCAATTCATCAAATGAAGGCGACGGAGAAAGACGATTGAGCAACATGAAAAATTCCCTGTGTTTAATAGGATCATTTTCCGCATAAATTTTTGCCAGATAAAACTTATCGATATTAGAGGCAGGCCCTAGGGTAGCACGAACTTCATCCAGCGAGAGAATTGCACCATTGGAGGCATACCCATTAGCAGTACTACTAACGATTAGTTCCAAGTTTTGCAATGCAAAATTCAAATCGTATATAGGGCTATCACTACCATTGACCTCTCTGATCAAAAATTTTTTTCCCTCTGCTGACAATCGAAAAGAAAATTTTCCACTACTCAACCAATATTCCAATAAAGAATCCAACTGCCAAAAGGAGGGAACTTGCAAATTAAAATGGATACCCACCTTCTCTTTGAGCAACTGACCCAAAAGACCACCGCCTACCCCACTAGGTACAGAGAATGAGAGAAGAAGAATAGTACAAGTATTGACCACCTTTCCCAACTTTAATTTGGTAATCAGATGCTTGGTAATCTCTTTGCCAATAAGTTCGCTATCCTGCACCAGGATTACTTCTCTGCTTGTAAACATTGGAAGATATTCAGAGAAAAGATTTTCATCAACCCAAAGAGCGGTAATATCGCTGGCGCCAACTATTCTATAATCTTCAAAAATCGTCCCTACTCCCATATACTCCAACGCCTGCCGATGCAACAACGCATCTGGACAAGAGATAGTCATGATCGCATTCGGTTCACTACCAAATATATCTACCAGGGAGGTGCCACTCATCCTATGGGCAAAATCCCAAGGGTACAGCGCCAATTGCTCAAAAGGCATACAGTACTATCTCCCGAAAATTATCGGCCGCAGTTTTGGCCATATTTTGAATCACGTAATTCTCCTGCCCCTTATTGTTGGTAAAATTTAGCACTCCAGTACCATCGCTCTCGGTCCCTGCCGCTGTGGCATTCGAGTATGTGGCAGAAACAGGAATACTTTGAGACAAAATAACACTTGGATGCTTAAATGAGTATTTACTAAAAGTAGAAAGGAAATATTCTAAATCCTTGTGCGAAGGATCTTTGATCAAAGTCAAAGTAACGGTTAGTGATATACCAGCACCGCCAGAAACGTAGAATTTTTTACGATTGCCTACTTGAATCTCTCTTCCAGCACCAGAACCCATCGCCTGTCTGACGTAGGGGGCAGACGTAATAATACCAAGCAAAACAGCATCGGTTTTATGCCACTCTCCCGAATAAACCTTCAACCCTGGATAACGCAACAATGAATTGATTAGCTCACGCGTGAAATAACCAGAAACGTTGGGAATAGAGCTCCGATTCTGAAACATTGGAATAGTGATGCTTTTGATTCCATACTGGCCAAAGGGATTGTCGATAGTTCTAAAACGGTAACCACTGCACCCAACTGCAGCGAAAACAATAAAAATAGCGAACATTGATGTAATTAATAAGATTTTCTTGACCACTTTTACCAATATGTAGAATTTTTCTCAGTATGTGCAATATTAAATTAATTTTCTACAACCACTATATTGAAAAAAAGGGCAAATTCAAATAAGAAATACCTATGACAAACAAACAAAAATTGGCCCAACAAAAACTGCTCCAACAAAGGTTAATTCAACGAAAATTAATCCGACCACTTCCATGCAAGAACAAAAGGGCATGCTCCAAAGGCATCGCTCAAATACTCAACGGAAATCCCATATCTGAGATGATCAAGGCAAACAAGAGCTCAAACTCAGGGATAAAAAACAAATACTCTGCGACTAGCAACACGAGCTCCATCATCGGCGGAACAGGCAAAATAAGCAGAATAGGCGGAATAGCTGGGATAACCAGTTTAGAATTTATAAAATTGACTAATAGCTGGAAAGAAATCGTTGGGGATGCCCTGGCACAAAACACCGCCCCGGGAAAAATTCAACAACACCAACTAATTATCTACACCAAGCACTCAACCTACTCACACCAACTGACCTACCTCGTAAAGGAGATCAAAGAAAAAATCCATATGCACTTCCCGTCTCTGAAAAAGGCATTCTCAGAGATCAAATTTATCACTCAAACAAATTTTTTTCAAAAAAAATCTACGACGCTAACACCTATTTCCTCACCCCTGGGCAACTCTACCACAACTGCGGCCGCAGTTGCAGCTGCAGTTGTGGCTGCAGAAAATAGAGAAAAATTCCTTCACCCCCATTCTCCCCATTACAAAAAGGCGCAACGCGAAGCAGCGCAACAATTTGCAAATGTTCAAGATGAAAAAATTCGTAATTTACTTATCTCTATTTGCCTAAAAATAAAATTGGCCCCTGATAAGTGGCCTAAAGATAAATAATCTATAAAAGAAAATATTTTTCAAACAATTTTTTTAATTCGTCGAGGTGTTCTCCTTGGCGAATTATGTGTACAGCACCCACCGCATCTAATCGAACAATGGTTGACGCTTTACCTGATGGAATAAAATTGGCGGCCTCATGATCATCAACTAAAATTGCATCTACTGCATACTTCTGCTGAAAACTTCTCGCTTGCAGATAATCTACTATCGGTGGATCGGTAGTTCGATTCAGACTAGTTGTAACAATCGGCGCCCCAACCTCTTCACAAATTCGCCGTACCCAAGAAAATTTGCCTACATTTCTAGCATCCAAGCAACGAAAAGAAACAAAATCACTATCTTGATAAATATATCGCGGTATTCGAGAAATATCCAATAGAGCAAGATCCACTCCCAAACTGCTCCCTAGTTGAAAAAAATCTCTCAAAAATTGCTCATTCGAAAATTGAATATCCCGGCGACTTAATCCTCGATTGATAAAATCATACATTTGTTCTATTGATGAAAGAAGAATCGACACCGGGCGCGGAGAGATAATTCCTTTTATCTGCATAACTCGATCGAAAGCAACCTTGGAGTAGATGCTCCCACCTACTCCCCAAACGGTATCCGTAGGGTAGATATATATTTTATCGTTCATTACAACCTGTTTATCTAAACAATCCCAAAGAAGTCAAAATGTTTTTTCCAAAATAGATGGTTCCTAACAAAAACACTGCCAATATCACGAAGACGACGAATAGATAACGGTCGTTACGTGGTCTCATGCCTTTATCGTTATTATTGTTCTCTGATTTAATCACTGTTTTTTTCTTCATAACGGGATTGACAGCGGCCGCACGGATAGTAGTAGCATTTTCTTGCTCTTTTTTTTGCTCTGTCGCTGGTTTAGCTTCCGAGTCCATTTTTGAATTTGCTGTTACGCCTATCGGATATTCAAGATCTTGGGCCGGAGGGTAATGAAGATCTTTTTCCGGAATATTGAGCGCATCAAAAGAATTAAGCGGTACAGCATTAATTTCGTTAATAGCACTAACTGAAGTAATAGTAGTTATATCAGATTCTTCACTAGCATGGTGTTGTTTCTCATTCGTGACTGATTCGGCCCGCATTTTTTGCGTTTTTTCGAAATCTACGTCGACTACCAAAACATCTTTAGATTCACTAATGGGATTGAACGGCTGCAATTCATCCCCATAAATAAATCGTTGAACTAATGGTCCTTCTCTAAAAAAGAACCAGTAACCATTGCCAGAGCACACTTCGTCTAGCGGATTCAACATCTTATTCGACAGGAGCTCCAACACTTTCTCCTTAGAGATCGGTCCCAAAATCTGATTACTTCTGGTTCTAACTAACCAGCGCTTTTTTGTGCTGCTATCCTTCGTATCCATTTTTTTCAACACTCCTGCCTGCTCTTGAAATATAATTCGGGACTATGACCCTATGACCTTATGACCTTATGACCTTATGACCTTATGACTTTATGACCCTATATATATTCTTGGAACCCTATCCGATATATTACATAAAATTTCATATGGGATAACATCATTTTGATCGGCAATCGTTAATAAACTCTCTTGTCGATGATCCCAAAATGAAACATTATCCCCAACTTTTATCATTTTTTCACTCTCTGCAGGAAAAAGTACCGCACTCATATCCATACTAATCTTACCTACAAATCTTCCCCAATGGCCACGATGATAAAATTGCGTGTTATGATATTTATTCAAAATACCATCACCATAACCCAATGCTAAGTAAACCAATATTCCATCATTTGGCGCAGGAAAAGCTCCATAGCCAATAGGATCATTCTTTTTTATCGAATAACTCTCAATAATATTGGTCTCTAACGCAGAAACATTTTGTCCATTCCATTTTTTTGCATAAATATCTGTACGGGCAAACGGATCTAAGGCGCTAAGACCATACATTAATAGACCTGGACGAATATAATTTTCTTCTAGTCCTAACCCCTGCTCGATAGCTCCTGAGTTTGCAATAGAACTATTGATAATATCTATGCCGGCATCAAGCAATCTTTGTTTCATCTGCTTATATAAGGCATACTGTTTTACTGACCTATCGTTAGCATTACTAAAGTCAATCCTTTTCGAGGAACAAGAAAAATGTGACATTAAATGATAGATCTGATGGAGTTGGTTACGCTTTAATAAAGTTATAACCTCTTCCAATTCTGCCGCTTTCACTCCCAGTCGGTTCATCCCTGTATCTAATTTCAAACAAATTTTCAGATGCTTGCAATTTTTCTTTTCCAAAATCCATCGTAGTTTTTGCAACGAAGAAATCACCGGAATAATTCGCTTAGAAAGGTAGTAGTCAATCCCTCCGTCCATTTCTAAATCCAGATCGGATAAAACAAAAAGATCAAACTCCAAATCTGGTAGAGCATGGCGCAAATATACCGCTTCCCCCAACGAAGCACACCCAAAACTTTGAATAGCGAGTTGTTTACAGGCAAAGCTAACCAGTGGAACCATCCCCAGTCCATAAGCATTCGATTTAATCACAAACAGTAGCTGGCAACCTGGTGCTAACAACTTAATCTTTTGGTAATTATCTCTCAAAATACCCAAATCAACCTTTAATGCCGTTTTAAATCGCATGCATCACTCCAATCCCTCCCGATCATCACTTATCGAATATCAACTTATCGAGTATCAATTAAAAAGTTCCTAAAAAATCGGCCACCGACGATGAAGATTTTACTTTAATAACCTCCGGCAAGATCCCAGCTCTCCCCAACTTTAATGATGAGCTCAGAGTTATATCTCTAAAATATTCATCGTAAGCAAATGATTTAATAGTGTTGTGCAAATCTTTCATAAACTGAGTGGCAGCTCCATCTTCCACCAGAAAAACCAATCGATTAATCCCCATAAAAGAAAAATTAAATTTCTCATTTGAATTTTTTAACAATGAATTGAGAAGATCATCAATAAATACTTCCCAAGAAAATCCCCAACAACTACCATCCTTAATCACCTCTAGCAGCGCAGTAAAATCAACCTCCAACAACGCGCTCTTCTTGTTATTCCAGATTAAGTGACCATCAACCACCCCAACTAACTGCCAGGGATTTATACTGATGCTTTGTAACAGTGGTGATGACATTCTCTCACTCACAACTATTCGTTGATAGCAATAATTACAAAGCACTTCCATAAAATTCCAGTATGGTATTCGATGATCATTGTCTTCTCCACTCAGAAAAATAACTAGCTCTGGATCTACCATCCGACCATATACAAAAAGCGGAAGACAATTGCCTTCCAAAACCCCTAACGCCACCTCTAGGGCCAAGTCCTGAGTTTTAGAGTCTATCCCCGCAATGGCCATCTTTTGCAACGGTAGAGCAGGCAAAGAGCGATACTTATAGTGTTTTAACCTAGGAGAAATTATTTCTTTTTGATTTTGATGTAAAACGCTGATCGAAAAAAATTTAACCCGCGGCCACTGTTCAACTACCGCACAAATCACTTCTAAAAAATGCCCTAAGTCACCTTTGCCATCACTCTTAGATTCACCTTTAGATTTACCTTTAGTAAGGTCCCTGAAATCATGTTCAGAATTTACAATTTTTAGCACTTTCAATACTGAAGATGCCATCCCCTGCTCTTCTTTAATTCGTAAAAAATTTTCGGCCAACTCTCCATTCTTTTTCTTTAATTGAGCAATTTCTCTTTGTAATTTATTTACCTCAACTCCGAGCGTAATATTTTGCAACACTCGCCCCAAAATTACTTTCAAATACCGTTGATAAGCACAGACTATCTCCTCGTTGGCCTCATGAGCATGGGTGGCATCGCCTTTGTCGCGCTTTTTTATCAGACCGTAATGCACGAATTCCAAAGTACTAACTAACAATGGTTCTGTGCTCTCCGAGTAGAAAAAAACTACTCGTAAATCTTTACGTACCACTGCAGGGTGAGCACACAATAAAAAGTCACCATCACTCATCTTGCGCACGTCAACAATGGCCAGAGAAGGCAACTCTTTCACCGATGCATACCAAAATTCATGAAGGTGACGAAAAAAATAGGCAACTATCCCCTGCGATCTCAGCGCTGCAGAAAGGTGCTGCGCATCGTCCAAATCGTTCAGCAAAAGATAAGCGGGAGCCAATTCGATATTATTCATCATAATTTTATTGTAACCATATCCTCTTCGTATTTCATCCTCTTTTGTAAAACCGACTTTATTGCTATAATCATTCCAGTTTGGTATAGGTTGCTTCGAAAGTATTATTTTATTTTTTTTTACGGAGTCCGGATCATGTCACACACCTTAAATTCCCTAAATTCGCAATCTTCTGCCGACGCCACCTTTACTATCAACATCAATTCGATAAAGATTAACCAAACAATAGATATAGTTGGCGATCACCTACAAAACCCTTGGATTTTATCAATTCTTAATGAAATCAATGACCTGGAAGCTTCATCAGCAGATGCTTCTTCCTCGTCTCCCTCCCTGAGAGTCGAGCTTTCACTAAGTAAACATTTCGGTCGCGACTCTGAAATCTCTGGAATACCTGAATACTTCATAGTACAGGGTAACGCAGAGATCAATTACTGGTCTTCTTGTATTAGATGTCTAGACCCTGTCTCAAGACAACTATACATAGATATCAACGCCTGTTTCGTACATCAGCAACTACAAAATAAACCTGAATATCAAGAAGAAACAATTGCTTTCATCGAAAATCAAGAAAGAGAGCTATACTTCATAAACGATAATCTAATTGATATTAAGGAGTTCTTGCACGAGCAGATACGACTCAGTATCGACGATTTTCCGTTACACTCAGATGAATGCAAGGGCCTTTGCCAGGTATGTGGCGAAAATTTAAACCATAAATGTTGTTCCCACCACCAGGCAAATCACCACCAAACCACAGTGGGGCCGGAGGTAAGCTAAAATCATTGTCTTAATAATTGAAATGGAGTAATAAGATATATTTGATGTTTAATAGATGTTATTTAATAAGTGATTTAGCTTAGTAAGTTAATAGATTTATATTACTATTTGTTGTTTTATTTGTTTTATTTGTTATATTTGGCTTTTAGTTTTAATAATCTGAGCACTTCTATCTCACTTTAATTTAATTTGCAACCGAATGTTCGGAGGAACGATGGCAACTCCCAAGAAGAAAACTAGCGTCTCACGGAAGGGCCTACGCAGAGCGGGTCAGCACCATAAACTGTATCGTAAGTTTCCCATGCTCTGTCCCAATTGTAAGGGTCTTACTATGCCTTTAATGGCCTGCCCCTGCTGCGGTAGATACCAGGACAAGGAAGTTTTCAAAATAAGCACTAAGGAGAAAGAGGCAACGGCCGGTAGCGAGGGTTAATTCCCTGACTCCTGTCTGATTTTTTGTCTGTAATCTTCAGCGTCAATGGCACGTCTTAAGAGCGAGGGCCCTAAAAAAATGGCATCAACTTTATCTAAACACTCCTTGCAACCGTCCAAAATGCCTAGAGTGAAAATTCTAGGAACCGGTTCTTTTTATCCGGAAAGGATTGTGAACAACCACGAAATCTCCAAAAAGGTAGACACCAGTGATGAGTGGATCACAGAACGGACGGGGATCAAGCAAAGACGCTTTTCCTCACCAGATGGCGGCGAGTTTCCCACCGATATGGCCAGGAGTGCATCTCTAACGGCACTAAAAAATGCTGGTCTAACTCCCAACGATATCGACTTGATCATCTTTGCAACATTTACGCCAGATCATCGGCTACCCAGTTGTGCCACCATTTTACAAACCAAGCTGGGGATCACCAATCAATGCGCAGCGTTGGATATTGCGGCTGCCTGTTCTGGTTTTGTTTACGCGCTGTCCTTGGCCAATGCCATGATTAAATCAGGGGCCAGTCAAAGAACGTTGATAGTTGGTTCTGAAATGCTGAGTCGTGAGCTCAACTGGTATGATAGGGCATCTTGTATACTCTTTGGGGATGGTTGCGGTGCAGCAGTAGTTGGCGTCAACAATGATCCTACAGATACTTCAGATATCATCTCCTGTACGTTGGCCGCAGATGGAACTGGGCGAAAATTCATGGAATTGGAATACGGTGGAACCGCTTACCCTCTGACAGCTGAAATCATCGATACCCCTAAGCGTTACATGACAATGCAGGGGCGAGAGCTCTTTAAGGTGGCGGTCAGAACGTTAGCAGATATTTCCTTCTCTGCCCTGAAAATGGCCGAACTCACCGTTGATCAAATCGACTGGCTAATTCCCCATCAGGCAAATATTCGTATCATAGAGGCAACCGGAGAAAGACTGGGAATGCCTAAAGAAAAAGTAATCGTTAACATTCAAGAGTATGGCAATACCTCTGCGGCCACTGTCCCGGCCGCGATGGATGGGGCCATCAGTGAAGGAAAAATAAAACGTGGTGACTTGTTACTACTGACTGCTTTTGGGGCCGGTCTTACATCCGGTGCTGCGGTAATAAGGTATTAGAGGAGAGCGACATACAATGACTAGCACTAGCTTCAAAGCAACCATTCTGTTTCCAGGACAGGGGCAGCAATTTGTTGGGATGGGTGCAGATTTTCCTGATGACTTGCTCAGATACTTTCAAATTGCTGACAAAGTACTGCAATATCCACTGTCGGAAATAGCTTTTAAGGGGCCAGCGTCAACCTTGCGCTTAACTGAAAATGCTCAACCTGCAATCGTCGCCTATGAAATGGCCCTTTTCAGTAAAGTTAAGACAATATTGGAGAGTGAGGGTGTCAGTATAGAGCGAGTTCTTGGCCACTCCGTTGGTGAGTATTCTGCCTTGGTCGCTGCTAGCACACTAAGTTTTCATGACGCTATCAAACTAGTACACTTGCGTGGAAAATACATGCAAACGGCGGTGCCGGTAGGTGTCGGTGGAATGATGGCCATACTGAAGGCCCCTGTCTCTGAAATAGAACGCGCTTGTCACGAATGTAGTGATCAGTCGATCACCGTAGTACCCGCAAATTATAACTGTCCAGATCAAGTCGTAATTTCTGGACACTTAGAAGGATGCAATCGAGTGGTGTCTTGGTTGGAGCAAAACTTGCCTTCCGATCTTCGTTGGAAAGCAATTCCGCTGGAAGTATCAGCACCGTTCCATTCTCCGCTAATGGCACCAGCATCAAAACAGCTTTTACCACACTTGTCGGATACAGAATTTAGGCCTAATCAGATTCCGTACATTGCCAATATTGATGCAACAGAATACGCAACCAGTACTTCTCCTGACACTATCCGTCATAACCTCTTGAAGCAGGTAGCAGGAAGTGTCTTCTGGACCCAAAGTATCCAAAAAATAGATAGTGTCGGCACACAACGTACCCTATTCATTGAGGTAGGACCGGGAAAGGTGCTCAAAGGTATGGTGAAAAAAATTCTACCCCAAGCGGATATCATTTCAGTTTGCTCCGCAAATGATCTCAATGAGTTAGTCAAGGAGTTAGTTAATGTCAACAGCTACTATCGAATTTGAAGAAAATAAAGAAAATAAGGGAAAAGATGGGCCTCAATGGGGAGGAGGACGAGGGCTTCGCGGAAGAACAATCCTTGTAACCGGAGCAATGAGAGGGATTGGACGCGGTATCGTGTTAGCGCTGGCCAGTGAGGGAGCAAATGTCGTTTTCAATTGTCCTAAAAATGATACTAATATAGAAAAGTCTTTCATTCTAAAAAGAGAAATCGAAGCGTTGGGTGGCAAAGGCCATCCGTTAATGTTCGATGTCAGCAACCGTCAGGAAGTGAATGATGCAATCGCCTCCTTCTTGAAAGAGGGACACAATATCTCTGGACTGGTCAACAACGCCGGAATTTCTGTAGATCAATTGGTTCTTAGATTGAGAGAAGAGGATGTCGATCGGGTTATCGCTATCAATTTGAAAGGAGTGATTAACCTCTCCAGCGTTTTATCCCGCCATTTTCTGAAATTATATGGAGAGGGACAATCGGTTTCAGTGGTTAACATCAGCTCAGTAGTCGGATTGATGGGAAATGCAGCACAAACAGTCTACGCTGCTTCAAAAGCAGGGGTCATCGGTTTCAGTAAATCCTTTGCCAAAGAGATGGCGGCCAAAGGAGTTCGATGCAATGTGGTTTGCCCAGGATTTATCGACACCGATATGACAGCTTCTCTTCCAGAGAAAGCAAAAGTAGACTATCTACAGAAGGTCCCCTTGCAAAGAGCGGGGAGCTCGATAGAAGTGGCCAACTTAGTGTGTTTTTTGTTGAGCGACCTATCTTCTTACATAACTGGAGAGGTGATAAAAATCGATGGAGGTTTGTATATTTAAAGGTTGTTGTATACTTAAGGATAATTAAGGAATATTTTCAGTTTCCGTAATAGAATAACAATTTAGCAGTAAAAACAGTCAGTAAAGAAGTAAAAAGTAAAAAAAGTAAAGAAGCAGTGAGAATGTACTGATTACAAGAAACCTTGGAGGTTTGATCATGACAGAAGAGAAGATTATTCAACTTATTTCGAGCGCAACCAAAATCGATCCCGCTAAAATCAACGCCAACACTAATTTTATTGAAGATCTAAATTTGGATTCCTTGGATGTAGTGGAGTTGATGATGAAGATGGAGGACGAATTTGGAATCGAAATACCTGAGAGCGATGCAGAAAAGCTAAAAAATATAAAAGACGTGGTTGGCTATATTGAGGCAAAAAAGCAATAGGACAACAGACGACAAGACAACAGACTGTAAGTATGTAGGACTGAAAAACAAGGCACTGTAAAACAATGCTTGGTAACGATTTCAATAATTAACCATCAATCGTGAGTTGCAAGTTCATGTCTATTTTTACCACTAGTAATGAAGATAATGCTTTCCCGAGGTCAAACTCAGCAGCGCCCATTAGTGCGACCACCGCAATCGCCCCAATAGCGGCGAACTTTCCACGGCGAGTGGTGATCACTGGAATGGGGGCAATTTGTGGTCTTGGGAAAAATTTACCAACCATATGGAAAAACGCCACTCTCGGAAAAAGCGGCATCTCCCTTCTTGAAAAAATTGATACCTCCACACTACCTGTGAAAATTGGAGGTGAGGTTAAAAACTTCACTATCGCCAATGAACTGCTCGAAGAAAAAGAGCACCGCCGTTTTGATACCTTCGTTCATTTTGCCCTCCACAGCGCACATGAGGCATTGCTAGATTCGGGGCTATTGAGCGCAGTAAATAATGGGCAAGGGCGAGGACACCTTAACGATGGAAATTACCTTGCTGATCGTATTGGCTGTATTCTAGGTGTGGGTATGGGTGGATTTCCCTTAGTAGAACAAACCTGCGGCAGCTTCTTTGAAGGCGGTTATAGGAAGGTTTCTCCCTTCTTCATTCCATCGATAATTCCTAATATCACTTCCGGAATGATATCAATCAAATATGGACTTAAAGGAGTGAACTACTCCCTGTCCAGTGCCTGTGCCTCCAGCGCTCACGCACTATTGGCATGTGCTAACGAGATCAGGTTGGGAAATTGTGATTGTATGGTAGCGGGGGGAGCCGAAGCGGTACTTAGCTACATGCCTATCTCCGGTTTCGCAAATATGAAAGCACTTTCACGCAGCAATGAACAACCCTCCAAAGTATCTCGTCCATTTGATCTAAATCGTGATGGTTTCGTTATGGGCGAGGGAGCGGCAATCTTGGTTTTAGAAGAAATGGAAGCCGCAAAGCGCCGAGGAGCAAGGATCTATGCTGAATTTTTGGGGGGAGCTGCTAGCTCTGATGCGTATCATATCACTGCCCCTCACCCTGAGGGTGAAGGCGCTGCTTTGTGTATGCAAAAGGCATTGGAAAATGCTAGAATCTCTGCTGACACCATTGACTACATCAATGCCCATGGTACTGCGACTCACTTAGGCGACATTGCTGAAACCAAGGCCATAAAAAAAGTCTTTACCAAGCGATGTAACGATATTGCAATTAGCGCCACTAAATCTATGACAGGACATTTGCTGGGAGCAGCAGGGGCCATCGAATCGGTCTTCTGCGTAAAAGCATTGGAAACGGGAATTATCCCACCTACAATCAATCTGGAAAAACCCGATCCAGAGTGTGATCTCTTCTATGTTCCCAACGAATCTATATCCCGCCCAATCCACTATGCGCTTAGCAACTCTTTTGGGTTTGGAGGGACCAACGCTTCATTGGTTTTTAAAAGAGAAGAATAATTAAAAATCGTAATCGAAAAATGATCATCAATGATCGACAATGATCAGCAGACAATGATCAACTGAGGAGGATGACGATGTTTTCAAAAGATGCTTATTCTGTATCAACGATGGATCCAGAAATTTTTCAATTAATCGGGCATGAGCTAAAACGCCAGGAGGAGGGATTAGAACTTATTGCTTCCGAAAACTATGCTAGTCCAGCAGTAATGGCCGCTCAAGGCTCAGTCCTTACAAATAAATATGCAGAAGGCCTCCCACAGAAACGCTATTACGGGGGATGTGAATTTATTGATGGAGTGGAAGAGCTGGCGAGAAGTCGAGTAAAAAAACTCTTCGCCGCCGATTATGCTAACGTTCAACCACACTCCGGCGCTCAAGCGAATATGGCCGCTTACTTTGCGGTATTAAAACCAGGCGACAAAATTTTAGGCATGAATCTCAGTGAGGGCGGACATCTTACCCATGGAAGTCCTGTTAATTTCTCAGGACAACTTTACAAAGTTGTGGCCTATGGTGTTCATCCACAAAGAGAAACTATCGATTATGAACTGTTGGAAGAAATTGCCAAACGGGAACGCCCACGCTTAATCGTTGCTGGTGCCTCTGCGTATCCCCGAATCATCGATTTCCCTCGAATGAAAGCGATCGCCAATAGCATCGATGCCATGCTAATGGTGGATATGGCACACATCGCCGGTTTGGTGGCCACTGGCCTGCATCCCACACCTTTTGGTTACGCTGACATCGTAACCTCCACTACTCATAAGACCTTACGAGGACCTCGCGGAGGAATTATTCTGGCATCAGGCGAAAGTGCTCAAGAGTTAGGAAAAAAATTAGACTCTAGCGTCTTTCCCGGAGTACAAGGTGGTCCACTAGAGCACGTGATCGCCGCTAAGGCAGTGGCATTTAAAGAAGCACTTGATCCTAGCTTCACTACCTACCAAAAACAGGTTATTAACAACACTCAAGCGTTAGCAGCTGCGCTGTTATCAGAAGGGGTAGGACTGGTCTCTGGTGGCACAGATAATCACTTAGTGTTAGTCAAAACTGATTCAGTGAATATATCCGGAAAAGATGCACAGAATGTACTAGGGCAAGTGGGGATAACCTGCAACAAGAACATGATTCCAGGAGACAAGCGATCACCATTCGTCACTTCCGGGATCCGCTTAGGAACACCAGCAATAACCACTCGCGGACTGAGGGAAGAACACATCAAGGAAATAGGAAAATGGATCGTCCAGGCACTTAGAAATCACCAAGATGTCGCTCTTTTACAAAAAATCAAGAATGAGGTTGTGGCATTATGCACAGAATTTCCGGTATACCGCGATCGCGATAACGTTAAGTAATAATGTTAAGTAATGACGTTATGTAATCACTTGCAAACTTTTTCGGTAACATCTGGATCATTCGCCCAATGTTGACAAATCCGAGGATTCTCTTCACGGACTGGGTCAAGACCATAAAACACAAAGTGATATTTGAAATCCCAACTGGAAATTAACCCCTTGGCCTCTACTTTATGAACAAAAACATATTCAGAATTCGCAGACAATTCTATATTTTTATAATAGGTGCCCAGGGTTTCAGGTTTTACATTTATTCCATGAAATAAATCAATTACACTTAAAAATATCCTTCCCACACAATTATTCTTCACCTGTACTTCTGAAGTACGCCCGACACGCACAACTTTGGTCAATACACAGTCATTGTATGCGTTGTCACCATATACATAGTCACCGTAATTGACTACTTCGCTCGCATAAGTAACAGCGGGAATAATAAGAATAATAGTGATAGTAGTTATAACAGGAACTAAAACAAAAAACAAAGAACGAAAAAAACTTTGAACAAAGGACCTTGTAAGGGATCTCATAAGTACACCTCCTTCAAAAATAAGACCACAGCTTTGTTGTAAACATGATACCAACATCGCCCTGGTATTACATCATTACTACTCTGTAATTACAATATAATTACGCTATCACTACACTATAACTATGTCTATAGCAAACTATAACGAATTTTTTTAAAATTTCTCATGTTTTAAGTTATTCTAAATATTATGAAAACAATATGCAAACTACAACAACTACTTATACTTATCCCCATATATTTCTCATTGTCGCTTTATATCTCTTGCTTGGTATCCACCCCACCGGCTGCGGCTGCGGCCAAGATAGAAAATAAGGTGGTAGCAAAAAAAGAAATTATAATCTCAGCGGCGATGAGTTTAAAAAACGCCTTCAATAAAATTGCTGTCGAATTTGAGCGAGAAAATCCCGATATCAAAGTTTCATTCAATTTTGCTGCTTCCGGTCAACTGCGTGCCCAAATTGAAAATGGTGCCCCTGTAGATTTATTTGCACCAGCATCCCCAACGGATATCCATTCGCTTCTTGAAAATGGTTATCTGGTAAAAGAAACACTTACTCCCTTTTCAAAAAACAGTTTAGTAGTTGTCGTACCAATCAACAGCAAACTAAATATTTCTAGGACATCAGGACTGGAATCAATTATGACAAAAAACATTATTAGAAAAATTGCAATAGGAAATCCCGCAACTGTCGCCGCAGGGAAGTATGCGATGGAAGCATTTAAGTTTGAAAAAATAAATATCGACTCAATAAAAGATAAAATAGTTTATGCAGAAAATGTTCGACAAGCGCTTTATTATGCACGCCAAGGTGAGGTCGATGCTGCGCTGGTCTTTGCAACCGACGCCAAAAGCGGAACTGGGACACAAGTAAAAATTGCTTATGCAATTCCTACACAAAATTATACCTCGGTCATCAATAACATTGTCGTCATTAAAACATCTAAACACCTTAGTACGGCCAAAAGTTTTATTCGCTTTGTCGTCGGTAAGAAAGCATCGGCAATTTTTAAAGAATTAGGATTTTTGGAGTTATAGATATTTATTGGAGTTATAGATATTTATAGGTATTTATAGATATTTATAGATGTTTATAGGTAATCATAAACGATTCTGGGTAATATATGCATGTAGTTATAGACGCACAATCTATTTTTTCTATTCGTCTTTCTCTACAGGTTGCCTGCGTTTCAACTGTTCTTGTTGGTTTAGTAGGTGGGACCACTGGATATATTTTTGCGTCCCGCAACTTTCGTGGCAAGGCATTTTTAGAAATGCTGATACTGTTACCGCTTATCTTACCACCAACCGTTATCGGTTATTACTTAATTATGATTATCGGCAGAAACGGAATCATCGGAAATATTTTGCACCTTCTCACTGGGTGGACTCCCATTTTTTCCTGGTGGGCGGCAGTACTCGCCTCCTTTGTAGTTTCACTTCCGTTAATGATAAAAACCACTCAAGCGTCAATCGAATCAGTAGATTCATCGATGCTCGATACTGCCATCATGCTTGGATACTCAGAAAGAGAAATTCTCTGGCATATCACTCTTCCTTTGGCCCAAAACGGTATCCTTACTGGAGTGGTGCTCTCGTTCGCAAGAGCGATGAGCGAATTTGGTGCAACTTTGATGATAGCTGGAAATATTCCAGGGAAAACTAGTACTATGCCACTGACCATATACTCATTTGTCTCCAGCGGGGAATGGGAAAAGGCCCATCTTCTCGCAATTATTTTGACTATTACATCAGCATGTTTCATTTTTTTGACTAACTATCTTGCTAAACGGAAATTTTGATGAAACTCACCGCCAGATTAAAAAAAAGTTTTAATGGACTCACTGGATGTAAGAGAGGCAATAGAGACAAGAGAGGTAATGGAGACAAGGGATTTGCTATCGATACGTCAATTAATATCGGGGTAGGAATTCATATCTTATTTGGACCATCCGGAGCAGGAAAAACCACCATTTTAAAACTTATCTCTGGCCTACTGTTACCTGACGATGGCCATATCTCCATAAAAGGAAAAATCCTGTTTAGCAACAACCAGTGGGTACCTCCACAGCTCCGTAATATTGGATACATGTTTCAAAACCAATCCCTCTTTCCCCATAAAACAGTTTTAGAAAATATAATTTTCGGAGCAAAAAATCTTCCTGCACATGAAAAAATTTTCCGTGCAAAAGATCTGCTGCATAAATTCGAACTTCAAGGTCTTGAAAAAAGATATCCTAAAGAGATTTCAGGAGGACAACAACAACGTGTGGCGCTGGCCAGGACAATTATTCGTGGGCCCGACTTACTACTTCTTGATGAACCTTTTTCTTCTCTTGACTATCACATGAAAAAAACAATGCAAAAACATATCCACAACATTAGCGAAGAACTATCTATTCCTGTGATTTTAGTTACTCATGACCATATGCATATGTCTCATTTAGTAAACACCGTTTCAGTGATAAATAACGGATACGTCCGTATAGGGAATACAATAAATAATTTTGAAACTGACAGCAATTGTGTGCGTTTTTAGGCAAGACAATGCCAGGATCGGCTCAACTAGACAACACCCAACTCCATAGGTTCCAGATAGACAAAATAAAAAAAAATTTACGACAAAACAAAATCTGATGATACGCTTGCGCTTATGTTTATTAAAAAAAAGTGTTGCCATCAAGTTTGGCAATTTTAAAATTTAATTATTAATAATTAATAATTAATTATTAATTAT
>JADGBS010000002.1:0-11097 GCA_015231325.1 Oligoflexia bacterium
AAAATGGGCAATCACTATGTTAGAACTACTATCATTGAAGCAAATCAATATTCATTCATGCCAGTTAAAGTATCACGTTGGTTAACAAAGAGACGTATGGAAATTAATCCTAAATATATTGAGATTGCCGATCGTTGCATGCATCGTCAGAGTGAAAAAGGAAGAAGGTTGTTGGCCAGAGGTAAAATTAGAAATAAGGCCAAAGTTGCTTGTGCCAGAGAGATGGTTGGATTTATTTGGGAATCATTAGTTAAGGCCACGGATGGTAGTAGTAGTAGTTTTGAAAAAAATTTTAAAGAAGATTGAAGATTAAAGAAGTTTTTATATATAAGCACTGCATAAGTTGTATTTACACAAGCCCTTGACTGGTACCTGGCAGTTAGGTTGCCGAAAAAAGATAAAGGATAAGTGTAGATGTTTAAAAACTTAATGTGTTAACCAGCACACGAATATGAGTTTAACATCGTTTATACAACGATACGAAAACAAGTGCTTATAAAAATAATCCTGGTCATGAAGACCAGGATTATTTTTTAAAAAAATCTATTGACTGTATGTCATCTATATGAGGTACCAGTAGACTATACCTTCTTTTTAAGAAAATAAATCTATCCTGATATCTTTTGAAATCCAATCTTTTTTTATCCATGGACGTGGCCAATTGGTATCATATATCATAGACAGGTATTAGGACAAATATTCGGTTTTTTAAGGAGGTTTGCGTTGGCAAATTCATCAGCAAATTCATCAGCAAGTTTATTAGCAAAGATAGTGATTATCGGTTTTGGCAATCAAGCAAAATCTTGGGCACAGAATTTACGCGATTCTGGAAGGGAGGTAATAGTTTTATTGCGTGATCCGCATGATAGAGGACAAGGAGCAACATTGGCAGCAGCGCCTACCCAGGAAAGTGAATGGCCAAGCTTAAAAGCAGCGCAAAAACTCGGATTTCAGGTATGGTTTTTGAATGATAAACATAAACAACAGATCGCTGCCTGTCGCTACTTTGTCTTATTAATCCCAGATCATACTCACCTGCAATTTTTACGGGATTTCAAACATTTTTTTTCTGTAGGCACACGCTTTATTTATGCCCATGGATATAGTTTCAGTCGCTATCATCAAGAATTAATGGCATTAGGCGAATATGTGCATTTATTACTTGCACCCAAGGCGATAGCAAGCGAATTACGCAACAGTTATTTAGCTAAAGCGGCCGTGTCCACATCTGTATCCACATCTGTATCCACATCTGTATCCGCATCTGTATCCATGTCCACGGGAGCAAATCGTTTAGCCGCATTTTATAGCGTAGAAAATTCTCCCTCCGCCTGTGGCGCCACCACAGGCGCCGTCACAGGTGCCGACAACAACGAGGATCTAAAATTTTTACTAGATTTGTCGCGGGATTTGGGCATTAACACTGGCCCCTACCCTACGAGCTTTGCAGAAGAGTGCAAGGCAGATCTTTTTTCGGAACAAGCGCTGCTCTGCTCCCTGCTACCATATGCTGCTCGTGATTGTTTCAATTTACTGCTGCGAAAAGGGGTGAGTGCGGAATTGGCCTACTTTGAGTGTTGGTATGAAATGAAGCTGATTGCCAATGCATTGGTGGAAAAAGGTGCACAGGCATTTTTTAATTTAATTAGTCCTAATGCCTTGATTGGTGGAGAAAAGGGATACCAGCTGCTATGGGGAGAACAAGAGAGCGATGGCCGCCGAGGATCGGGACAACAGACGACATTTGAACATAAATTAGAATGTCTCTGGAATGATATTGAGAATGGTAAGTTCTATCAAGAGGTAGATAGCACCAAGGTGGAAGGAGTGAATGGATTACGAGACAAAATTATGCAACGATGGAGAAACGAAATATTTTTGAAAAAAGGAAGCGAATGACGTGAGATAAGTATTTAAAATGTTAAACCAAATCTCCTTCCAAAGTCCTGAGCAGTTAACCCCTTGAATTCGTTTTCACGGAGTACCTTTGCCTGGGGATCAGCTCCATGTTGTAATAGAACATCCACTATCTCCATCACTAAATTTCTCGGAAACAATATATTTGGCGCGTTTGATGTGTTTGATGTGTTTGATGCATTTCCTCTATTCAAATAAGAAATTGCAAAATGCAACGGCGTATATCCTTCAACATAAAAATTAGGATTAAGATCTAATTCTAATAAAAATTTTAGTAAACCTGGATTCCCTCTAGGATATATCGTCTTAACTATCAAGTCGTTACTCTGAGACCAATGTGCATCAATCCTCGCTCCGTATTGCAGATAAATGCCAAAAAAGTCCTCAATTTGCTGGTTCCAGGTGCGCAATTCTCCCGCTGCCAAAAGTTTAATAAACGGAGTTTCTTGCATCTGAATAGATCGCAGGTTAGGGTCAGCTCCGGCCAACAACACAGTACGTACCAACTCCTGCACCACATTAGGATTGTTAATTATAAAATTAACATTGTTAGGATCACTCGCTAAAAGGTGTAAGGGAGCTTCCCCTCGTTCATCCTGAGAATTGGCCAGGTACACCCGTCCCGTTAACACATTCGGCACAGCGACAAGAGCATGCCTATTTGCACTACTCTCCAACAATAAACGTTCAATCTCTAATAACCGCAACTTCTGCTGCTCCATTGCCACTACGTTTTGCGCTCCAGAAAAATAGGTCGATAATTCTCCAAATAGGGTATGCAAAGGGGTCCTACCAGCGGGTACCCATCCGCTATAGCTCGGATGACGAATATCAGGTGTTATGGAAGGAAGATCAGGATTGGCGCCATTTGTTAATAAAAACCTAACCATCTCTTGTTTCCCTCTCGCGACGGCCACATGCAAAGGCGCCAAACCAGTTGCTGGAGCATAATCGTTTATACCCTTGCCCATCGTCAGCAGTAATTGCAATAAATGAGTATTATCTTCAGCGGCCGCAAAATTCAATAAAGTGGTTTCAAAAAGTACAAATGGATCACACCGCACATCGGGACTCACTCCTCTCTTAAGTAACAACTCAATAACATCAAATTTTCTTCGGTCTACCGCCAAACAAATAAATGGATAACCATTATTATCAAGATCGTTGATAGTAACCTTATTGGTATCTAGAAGTAACGTTAACGTCTCTATGTCGCCGGTTCTAATCATACTGGCAAAGACATCGGAAAAAGCAACACGGTACTTCATAGTAAACCCTAACTTTTCTAAAGTCAGCAGCAATTTAAAATTATAACTTTCATTTATCGCTGTGGTTACCAATCTACTCACAGTTTGATCCCGGTCGTACTCGCGCAACTTAAAACCATGTTTCAAAAACAGATAGAAAATTTCATCTTTCATCGTAAAATAGAACATGTAATCCAAACCAGCTCTACCTCTTGCGTCTAAAACATGTAACACACTCTCGCCAGATACATCTTTAATATTAGGATCTGCACCGTGCTCCAACAGCAGCTTCAACATGGCATGCACTTCTGGGGAACGAGATGGCAACTGCTTAAGCATCAAAGAAATCATAATACTCCTCCCCATCTTATTCAAAACATTTGGATCGGCCCCATGTTCTAATAATAATGCTGCAATTTCTAAGTGTAGATCTTCAGCAGCATGGTACAATAAAGTTGCACCATTGCTGTCACTAATATGCAAGTATTTGTCTGGATCTAAATCCAATAAATACTTAAATAATTGCAAACGGTCTTGATTGCCATTATGAGCGGCATCCATCACTTGGATTAAATCCTCAAAAGTAAAATCGACTATTCTGCCCAATTTCTTGATTTCCGCCAACGGCAAATAAGGATTTTGTGCTAAATAAATTTTTTGTAAACTAGGAACCTTCAATTTCAATTCTAATGTAGAAAGCTTTAATAAAGGTCCCAGATTAACAAGATAATTATTTCGCAAATAAATTGTTTTTAAATTATTGAAACCATTTAAAGGAGATAGATCGCTTATATATTGACTATCCAAATTAATCTCTTCCAACGTATTAATATATTGGTACACCTCTTCGCAAGTTTGAGTAGTAGCATCTTTCCTAGCAACGTTAATTGCGGACAACAGTCGCAGTTGTTGAACAGTATGATTTAAATAACGATTAGTTTTGGTATCAACGTCTTCACAAATTTGCCGAAAACCACGAACATCTTCCGGCAAAGGACCTATCGGACCGTGAATACCAACTTCGAATCCTTCTAGTCCAGTCCCTATCAAATCTGTTTTACTACGACTACTACTACCACTGCTGGTAAAAACCCAATCGATGACATCAGGAATCATTCCATAGTAAGAAATTCCATCCCTATCACCTCTGGATACACCCCCGAGCAAACGCCACTCTCCATTGGTAAGTTTTATAAAAAGCGGACCACCACTATCACCCCTCCAACTACCCTTTCCATTGCTTTCATTAATTAGAACTTCTCCACCAGAAATTCGATCTATCGCAACATCAACCTCGAATTTTTTTCCTATAGGGGTAAGTTTGGTCTGTGTTGGCATTGCTGCTTCAGTTGTATCGCTTTCCTTTTCTCTCCGCCCAAAACCTACCAAATGTACTACTGCCCCATGCTTCACATTATCCAAAATCTCTCGATAATCAGTTATCGGTTTAATATAATTAATACCAGTTACCGAGTCCACTTCCTGTTCCAAAATAGCGAAAGCAAAGTCACTCCAACCCCGGTCAGACTTTCGATAGTTAGGACTAATCGAACAACTTTTTACTCGATATTGACCAAAAAATTTTCCGCCTTCCTCACCATCCCCTATATATACCGATAGTTCATCGCTCTTAATTAGAGAAGGATTAAGCTGATATTTTTCCAAGCAGTGCGCGGCAGTAACCACCAAATTAGATGCAAGCAAAGTTCCTGAGCAAAAAACCCCATTTGCCTTCTCAGTAAGACCAACAACATTAGACCATCCCCCCGAGGTCACCTCCGTACCACCTAAAATTTTTGTTTTTGAGATAACGGCCGGAGTGTTTTTAACCACACCACCTGTCTCCGTTTGGTTAATCGGTACGTTAGTTCCAGAGCGAGAACAACCCGCAAACAAAATCACAAAAGTACAGCTAATAAGCACCGAAAGAAATGCCCACCTCCACCTCCCTCTGTCCTTTGTGGGTTTGGCATTTGATTCGTTCTCAGTTAGAATAATGTGCATACTATCCTCCATTGACGTTAAAGTTGGCATCGCATTCCGTTACGCATTTGCGCATTTGCGATCGTTAGTGAGTACGTCAATCGACTAAAACATGTCAACGGGAATCAATAGCAGATAGTTTTTTGATAAAGTATTTTGTAAAATCGAAGTAGGCCGTGAAATTTTTTCTAGAATCTAGATTCTAGATTCTAGATTCTAGATTCTAGATTCTAGATTCTAGATTTTAGGCCTGGGATTTGGGATCAAGAAAGACCCATCGCCTGCATAAATTCTGGAGGAGGAATGACGATTTTTCTCCGTTGTAAATCGATCGTACCCATAACAAACGATGCTTCAGTAGTGGGTCGCCCAGGACCATGTGCTTCACCGAATATCTTTTGCTCAACATAGATACGTATCTTTCCGTCTTCATGGTGGTGACACTGCGATTCCACCCATATCAACTGTCGATTACGAACCTCTCTGCGATATTTCACCTGCAATTCCAAAATTATCGGCGCTAACCCCCTTTCTTGCACTACATTCAAACCGAACCCCCTGCAAGTGATAAAATCCCAGCGCGCCTCCTCTAAAATTTGCAAGTAGGTAGCGTTATTAACATGCCCAAGGGTATCTAAATGACGCTCCAAAATTTGTAAATCATATCTAAAAATCTCACTACTTTTTTTACTATTTTCACTACTTTTTACACTGTCCATTATATTATTCATTATTAATATTTACACTATTTTGCATCTAGTGTTTAGGAAAAAAATAGGAAAAAAAATGGGTAAGGATCAATATTGCAACTGCAATCGCAATCGCAATTACTTTCGCTACGCTTGTCTCTCATTTATTTGTCTTTATTTTTGCGTTGCGATATCGGCAGAACCGGCGAAAGATAGTCTTCAAGAATTTTCTCGACCCAAAACCTTTGACTTTATCACAAATGTACCGAGCACAATGATCGACGCTTGGAAGATATCCTTTAATAGCAAGCCTGAAACTTTATGGGCCTGGGGAGCAGTTGCCTCTTCTACCCTACTTTTGTACATTTACGACGAAAAAATTTTGAATGGGTGTCAGCGTCTAGGCAGAAATTTGCATCTGGGCAATGATGATCACACTGAAACCATAATTTCATTAAATGATAACAATATATTTCGTGGACCAACGGATATAGGTTCGACCCTTTATTTCTTGGGAGATGGTTGGATGCATTCATTTATCGGAGCTGGATTTCTTGTCTCCGGTGCATTTGCCAATAACAATCGCGCACTACAAACAGGAAGTCAGATTTTTAATGGGTTAATTTCTGCGACCATCCCCAACCAACTGCTAAAACGTAGTTTCGGAAGAGAGAGTCCTTTTCGTAGAACTAAAGAACGTGGAAATTGGGTGCCATTTCCTAATCCCTCACGTTATAATGCAGATGCATCAAAATATGATGCGATGCCTTCAGGGCATGTTACAACCGCCACTATGACCTTCACTATCATTGATGCAAACTACCCAGAATACAGATATTTCATTCGTCCGCTGGCCATCGCCTGGATCACCTTACTTGGTTTCCAAATGGTAAATAACGGCGTCCATTGGAGTTCTGATTACCCTCTAGCAATAGCTATGGGATATGTCGTTGGTCGAGCAGCATCCAAACAAGGGAGGGTCAATTCAAGCAACTCAAACGAAAACCATCTCGCCGAAAAACTAATTGATTGGAATATTTTACCGATAGCATTTTCGGACCCTCAAATGGGTAGCACTTATGGTGCAATGTTGAATCTTAAATTCTAAGAAAAAAACCGGCCGCAAAAAAAAACCCTCCTACTGAGTGAGCTAACAACGCTAGTAAACAACATAATTGCCACTCAGAGGAAGGGTTACTAGCTGATTAGCAAACTAATTTATTCTTGACTGCTTCCAGAGAAAATGCAGGAAACCTCAGTAGTTTTCACTCTTCCAACATACTTCCCTGTCATTCCAGCAGCACCATTGTTGTACATAAAGAACCCTCTTCCACCTTCCTCTGTGCAACTCAACATGGGTGAGCCATTTTGATCAAACACGCAGGAAAGTGTATATGATGGTCTATCAGGATCGGCCTTTATAATGTCAACCTTTCCAATGTGTGGGTTGGCACGAACAATTACGGTAAGAGCAGGTTTATCATTACACATAAATGTAGGTCCAGTGCCCGCTGTCGCAAAACTTGAATACATAGATAGCGCTACAAATGATAATAGTAATTTTTTCATAAATACCTCCAATAACTAACAATCTACAATTAGCAATAAAAATTTAACAACAAACAATCAGTAACTAATAATGAGCAATCAGTAATTAGTTTCCAGAACAAGTTAGCTCATGAGTTTCTCTGCTACCAATATATTTTCCGCTGTAATTGTTGTAAACCAAAAGCACTCGACCATTTCCACCTTCAGTACACTTTGCTAAAAATTCTTCAGAACCTGAAACTTCGCAATTGGTATATGCATAGCTTGGAAGATTTACATCAGTTTTTGTAACCAGCGCTGTTCTTTGATCTAAATTCAAACTTACATTTACTTTTCCATCAGTACTACTACAATTAACCATACGATCTACAGGTGCTTTAGAAGCTTTGGACAAATGTCCACCTGCAATAACACCAGTTGAAACTAAAGCTGCACAAAATACAACAGAAAGAATTTTTTTCATAAAAAACCTCATCATAAAAAAATTAATAATAAAACCAATAAAAAAATAAAAAAGTCGCAATAAATAAATCGCAATCAACGAAAAACAATTCATAAATCAATATTTACAATTGTTTTTCATTAACCACAACCGCATCACGACATCGGTGATGTTAACACAGTGAATGGTGAAGACTAGTAAAAAATTTTTATAAATTTTTGATTTTTTTTACTTTTTCAAAGCACAAAAATGTCGCATAAATTTGTCGCAAAAAAAGACAACAGGCAAGGGGGGGGCAATGTTTAGTAATAAATATGACGGCAAAAATTGGTAAAAAAATTGTGGTTCATACAATGTATTGACTACACAAACTATTAACTATTACAAGTTATTATGAGCCATTTTATTATGAGCTATTTTATTATGGGCCATTCTCAATAATTGAAGATTTTTAAGTGAAATGGTACACCGGACAGGATTCGAACCTGTGACCTACGGCTTAGAAGGCAGTTGCTCTATCCAACTGAGCTACCGGTGCACAAAAATAGGATGGAATACAGACGCAAAGTAAAGTGTAGTGACAAAGACTTTTTGTGTCAAGTGATTAGCTTTGATTGATCAACTAATTAATGGCAATTTTAATAAATTGTGATAGTTTTTTTGTTCCAGAAGCATATAAATTTACTAACTAATTGCCAACTAATTTGATAATCAGTAAGAATGAGGACTATGTTTTTTTCCCTATCCTTCACGACTGTCTGCATTTTTACTTTTCTTACTGCATTCCTTATTGTTTGCATCTCTACCCCGGTAATTATCCGGGTGGCACGCCTCAAATCGTTACTAGATGAGCCAGGGGGTCGTAAACTACATAACGAATCAATCCCCACACTAGGGGGCATAGCGATCTTCTCTGGAACTTTGATCTCCTTCTCCTTATTCCGCGATTATTTGGGGTTAAATGATGTTCGCTTCATGATCCCCGCAATACTATGCCTATTTTTGATTGGGCTAAAGGACGATATCTTGATTATTTCTCCATGGACCAAACTACTGGGGCAGATAACAGTGGCGGGTTTGATCGTCTTTTTTGGGGATTTGCGTATTACGTCCCTCTACGGAGTCCTAGGGTTCACGGCCATTGACCTTTTTCCAAGCATCTTGTTTTCCGTACTAACCGTGGTAGTAATTATCAATGCCTTTAATCTAATTGATGGGATCAATGGACTAGCTGGGGGAATTGGGTTGATCTCCGCTAGTGCTTTTGCTACTTGGTTCTTACTAACCAATAATATTGGGCTTGCCCTACTGGCGCTCTCACTGGCCGGATCGTTATTGGCCTTTTTGATCTTCAACTTAGTAAAACCCAAAATTTTTATGGGAGAAATTGGCCCAATGATCACAGGGCTGATCCTTTCCATCTGTGCCATCCAGTTTATAGAATTAAATAAACACATGGAATCAGTCGGGAATTTTGATTACTGGATTAGGGCCTCTCCGGTGGTGGCCATCGCCTTTTTATTCTTGCCACTATTTGATTTACTACGAGTGTTCATAATAAGAATCTATATTGGTAAGTCACCACTGGTTGCTGACACCAACCACATTCATCATACGCTGATTCGCTCGGGTTTTTCCCATCTGCAATCTTCATTATTGCTGTATCTGGTCCAGATCTTCTTTATGCTTTTGGCCATTTATTTTCGTGATCTTCGATCATCACATTTGCTCCCCATACTACTACTAGGCGCCATGCTCTTTGTTTTCACTGCTAGTTGGTACGAAAAAAGATATTGTCTCAAATGCTGACTGAATCCGATTTCTGAAAGTTTGTCACCTAATTGGTGTTAACTTTAATCACCCTTCGTATAAAGGGAATGCTTCTATTGATGTTTGGAAAAAGGGCCTGCCACCTTCGTTCTTAATTGGTACGAAACAAAACAGTGTAGAAAAAACAATCTCATGGCACACTAGAGGAGAATTAACCAAGTACTCAATCTATCTCTGGCCGTTGCAATATTGGTAGCTCTTGGGCCTCAATCTCTCTCCTCCTACGGGCAGCGTCATCGAGGACCTTATACCGTTCATCAAGCTCTGTTCTCTTATTCTTGTATTTCTCTTTTATCTTTGACTCTCTTGAAGAACCCCAGAAATAGTAACGCCAGGAACTCTTGAGTTTATCCAATTCATCTTTTTCAGCTTCCATTAGGTTCTTGGCCTCAAGGCCAAAATTTTGCAACAATGCACTAATTTTTGTATCGTGGTCTCTAAGCTTTTGTTTCTTTTCTTTATCAAATTCTGCCTTTCTCCTCGCCTCGACCCCCATCGCTCGCTCATCAGATTCTAGCTTTAATCTTTCTAAAAACAACCTATGCTCTTCTGCCTTTTCTGCTATATAGTCTTCTTTCCACCAACCAGAAATTTTCTCCGAGTTACCATCAACATGTTTCAAACGGGAGATTTGATCTGTCACAACTTTCTTGCGTTCTTCCTCGGCCCTCTTTTCTTGTACATACTCTTCTTGCCACCAAGTGGGCCCATTTGGTTTTTCCGTAACGGTAACGGGTTTTAGTCGAATCTTTTGAACTAACATGGCACTATCTTGATTACTACGTTCTTCTTCCTCACGCACTACCTCCGCTGACGATTGCGTCGTTTTAAGTCCCCATCTCTTCTTAGTCGCATCATCTATCAATGGTGGTGGTGGTACTGGTGGTGGCACTAGCGATAGCGCATTTTCTACTCTCGTTTCCGCTATCAACGCCTTCTTCGGATTCACTCTCCTGCACGCTTCATAAACCTCTCGAGACCATCCATCTCCTGACCCAGTGATATCCGCAACATATTGACCAAGAGAAACAGAAGTTCTTTCCCCAAAATTACCTACCTCCCGGCATTGGCCACCAAGATTGTTCTGATCTTCAAAATATTGAATAATTGTTGCACACCCGTCCTTTCCGAAGTAACGGTTCATAATTTCATCATATTGTTCTACGTATCCGTCCTGTTTGAATGTTAAAAAATATTTTTGCAAAAATTTTTCCAATATAGATCTTGCATCAGCGGAGATAATCAACTCTATTTTGTGGCCATCGCGCAATCTAGTCCAGTTCAAACTTTTATCAGTCCATGGGGGAACATTGTACATCGGTTTAACAATATAAGCGATCGCCGAGAAAAGCACGTCGCGATCGCCTGGACTTAATCTTCCGAAGACATCATCGCCACGCCAACCTCTGACCCAACCAATTATATTTTCGCATTTAATTTT
>JADGBS010000002.1:11126-15466 GCA_015231325.1 Oligoflexia bacterium
TGACCGTAGACACTGGTTTTTCTAGGCATGCTCTTAAACTATTAGTAGTAACCACCACATCTTTTTTTTGGAGACTTGCTTTTCTCGATTTCTTCCAAGGGAAATTTAACCAACCAAAATCGGATCCAAAAGCAATATTTGATAATATCGCTATGAAAATACATAGAAAAATAAATCTCCATCTATTCATGCCCCGCTCCTCATTAGATAATTAAAAATGAAAGAAAGACAGTAAGACATAGGAGACACTTTTTATCAATTGAATAGGTCGCACCCATGACCTTAATAAGCACGTTCCTTCATCGGACAAACCTGCTAATTTATATATAGATAGGATAAGTTTATGTAACAAATTAATCCTTGTCCAGCGGACTAAAGATATCCATGTTGGCCATTTTTATCTAATGGCCACTCTAATGGGTACCAACAGACTTTTTTTGAGACAAAAGTACTTTTTTGCTTTCTTTTTCCCCTTTACCAAAAGTATATGGTGCCTTTTTATCCGTTGACACTTGGTGCGTACCAACCGCGTCCTTTGGTCAACTAAATTAGTTTATAATTTATCAAATACTCACGCATAAATGGATCAGCGATCTGATATTGCCACTCCCCTTTGTCATTACTATTACGTGATATAATCGAGTCATCGAGTAGCTTTCTTACGATTTCTGTAACTCCGCTTTTGGACACTTGCGGCACTTCTTTTAAAAAATCCTGTCCACTTACACCAGTCACGGTTCCTAATTTTGCAAATGCTAAAAGTACTTTACGATGATTGCTTCTGAACCTGGCAAAATTCTCTTCATAAATTGAACGAGATCTATCGATGAATTCCTTCATTTGATTATCGATTATTGTTCCATTTATTTCTGTCGATTTAGAATTACGGGCAATAAAATCGCACAAACGGTTAATCGCCTCAGGAATACGATTAAGTTTATCTTGTAAATAACGTGCATTGGTCTCATCAATCTTTTTCTTTGCTAATAAAAAACGTTTATTAATATAATTATGATAATGCTGATATGAAATGTATTTCATTTCTAGCGTTATCCCCCAAGAATAAAATGGTGCTTGTGGCCGGTCAAATATTTCACTTAGAATATGCTGCTTAGAACCCAAAATTACCACAGGTATGTTGCAGCTAAATTCTTGCAAGGCGCCCCTCATCTTTGCCTCAGCACCTTTTATTTTGGCAATCTCTTGGAACTCATCCATAATAATTAAAAATTCTATTTTTTTATTTTTTTGCAATCGATGAATGTTTTTGAAAATAAGTTCAAAATCCACAACTGCTTCATTATTTTCGGTCCTAATACTAAACTCACCAAGTCCATCCCCTGAAGTTGCAGGTTGCCAAACAGGTCGTACATTTTTTAATTTCTTGACCCAATCCATTCCTTGTTCAAAAAGATTTTTCTTGTTAGACAGCGCCTGCCCGAACGCTTTCGTCAACTCAAAAGATATGTTATCTATACTTTCTATACTAAAAAAATCCACATAGATAACCGCCCTGATTTTATGCTTCTCTGCCTCCCATTTACGAGCAATTATGTTTTTCACCATAGAGGTTTTACCAAAATTACGAGGACCAAAAACTTTGACACAATCGCCAGCATCGATATACTCTTTTAGCATATCTTGCTCCTTAGTAAAATTACAAAAATCCTCCTCGTTGATCAAACGATCGTACTCAAAATATCTATCCATTTTCCAAAAATTCCTTCCTGAATTTACTTAAAAGACAAAATTTTCTATACCTCAATATTACACTTTGAAGCAACTTCTCGTCAAGATAAACCGGTCCATAAAAATGAGACCAGTTTTTTTGGACCAAAAAAGCCCCCAACTCCTCCTCAAAAAAGGCCACGCGACTTGTATAGATCGTATCATCCAAACTTGAGATTTCAAGAAAATGGCATTATTTATTGACAAAAATATACGTCCTATATAACAAATATATTACACATAAATCCAAATACAAGACAACTAAGGAAAGGACTGGATAGGAGTTCGCTTTGAATGGGATAGCATAAAGCTTTCAGTAACCTTCGCAAACATAAGGTATCATGAGGATGCGTGCACTGTTTTCAATGATCCACTAGCTTTGACCATTGTTGACCATGAGCATAGCGAAGAAGAACTAAGATAGATAACCATTGGAATCTGTCGTAACATGACAATCATAGTTGTCTCCATCCCGCTGTCCAGGCCATATTCCATCCATTTCATGAGGTTTCTGCATAATCAGAATCTCTCAAAACTGATTGATCCACGAGCGGTCATATACAAACGGGACAACCTTGGTGACGATATAAAAACATTCCTTTCTCTAGGCACTGCACAGCATCAGTAAAAAGGTGCATGTGAGAGGAGGGGAGTTCCCCCCCCATCCCCACTGCACACACTGGAAAAGAGATGATGCTATTATTGCTCTGATGCCAAACGTTTATAGAACAGATAGCGATCCTTTACGTAACCATCAAAACGTTGACGGAAACTCGCGGAACGTTCAGGGAATGAGCGCTCAAGAGAGGTATAACGAGTCTCATCCTTCAAAAAGTCATTAACTGGAAATTTTGGTTCTTTAGAATCGAGTACCAATGGATTTTTTCCTTCGGCCTTCAATGCTGGATTATAACGATACAGCAACCAATAACCAGATTCAACCGCCAATTTCTCGCGCGCTTGGCTCCTAGACATATCAATACCATGGTTGATACAAGGAGCGTAAGCGATAACAATCGATGGTCCATTATATGCCTCGGCCTCTTTCAAGGCCTTTAGCAATTGCACTTTGTTAGCACCCATTGACACTGATGCAACATAGATATAGCCATAGCTCATCAGCATCAGACCAAGGTCTTTCTTAACGGTATTTTTCCCTGCTTCAGCAAACTTTGCTACAGCACCTAATGGCGAGGACTTTGATGCTTGGCCTCCGGTATTAGAATAAACCTCTGTATCCAAAACAAAAATATTGATATTTCTTCCTGTTGCCAAAGTGTGATCTAGGCCACCAAAACCGATATCATATGCCCAGCCATCACCACCTAATGCCCACACTGATTTAGGAACAAAGTAGTTGTCCAACTCAACAATTTTACGCAATGTCTTCTCCGCGGCCGAATTACTCGCAACTTTTTTTAAGGCCATCGGTAACAACTCTTTCACGCGAGCGGCATTTTGCTTAGCATTTTCTTCAACGCTTTCGAAATTTTCAAGCGAGAAGTTTAAAGCGCTTTTTAATTCACCATCAAGATTTGCTGCACCGTCGGCCAGAAGCGCGGTCACTGCACTCTTAAGTAGTCGACGATTAGAATCAACGGCCAATCTCATTCCCAGACCATACTCGGCGTTGTCTTCAAAAAGCGAATTGGCCCATGCTGGTCCGTGTCCATCTTTATTTTTACAATAGGGAACAGTCGGGAAAGTACCGCCCCAAATCGAAGAACAACCTGTCGCGTTAGCGATAATCATTCTATCCCCAAAAAGTTGGGTTATCAGTTTTATATATGGAGTTTCTCCGCAACCACCACAGGCACCTGAAAATTCCAGCAACGGTTGCTTAAATTGACTACCCTTAACGGTGTCTTCTTTATTAGAACCTAAAACATCACTGGGCAAAGAGTTAAAAAACTCAGCATTTTGGGTTTCACCTTGCTTGCGTGATTCATCTATAGACACCAACGTTAAGGCATCGGACGGACACTCATTTACGCAATCAGCACAACCAATACAATCCTCTGGATAAATCTGGACTTTGTATTGAAAATCTTTATCCTTACCCTTGGCCAAAACGGTTTTAAAAGTTGCAGGCACTTTGTTACTCAGATCTGCCAGCACCTTCGGTTCGATCAATTTAGCGCGAACTGCTGCGTGCGGACAAACAAAGGCGCATTGGTTACACTGAATACACTTATCAGCATTCCAAGCAGGAACAAACGGAGCAACCCCACGCTTCTCTAGACAAGTTGTGCCACAAGGAATACATCCATCATATGGCATTTCTGAAACTTTAATATTATCGCCTTGCTCACGCATAATTGGAGCAATGATGGTACGGGTAAAAGCATCGGAATTATCTGGAACAAGTCTCTTAACAGCAACGGCCTTTCCAGGAAGTTTACTAGGCACCGCAATCTCTTTTAGCGCAGCATCGGTGGCATCCACGGCCTTCCAGTTCTTATCCACAATCTCTTGGCCTTTTTTACCATAAGACTTTTGTGTCGCGTTTTGATGTCTTAGAGGGAATTAAGGATGGTGGAATTTTCTTACTGAATTCCAATTGGACAGCAGAAGAAGTGTTCACTAACTTGACTGAAGAGATGCAAAAAACT
>JADGBS010000002.1:15476-52772 GCA_015231325.1 Oligoflexia bacterium
CCAAGTCCCACTTCATTGGAAATTTTCAAGGCATCGATATTGAAAAGTTTTATATGTTTATTGATAATAGTTTTTTGCATCTCTTCAGTCAAGTTAGTGAACACTTCTTCTGCTGTCCAATTGGAATTCAGTAAGAAAATTCCACCATCCTTAATTCCCTCTAAGACATCAAAACGCGACACAAAAGATTGATTATGACAGGCAATAAAATCAGCATGATTTACTAAATATGCAGAACGAATCTGCTCTTTTCCAAAACGAAGGTGACTGCGGGTAATCCCTCCAGATTTTTTGGAGTCATACTGAAAATATCCTTGAGCATACATATCAGTGTTATCACCGATGATCGTGATCGAATTTTTATTGGCACCAACTGTACCATCGGCACCTAATCCCCAAAATTTACAGCTAATCGTTCCCTTAGGGGTAGTATCAAACTCTTCGTCTATGTTGATCGAGGTCATGGTTAGGTCATCATTAATACCTACAGTAAAACCATGAGTGCACTGAGCACCTTGCTTGCCTAGATGCCTATAAACAGCATGTACCATTGATGGAGTAAACTCTTTCGATGATAATCCATAGCGACCACCAACAATTTGTAGATCATGACGATCTTTCAACGCAGCGACTACGTCTAAATATAATGGATCACCTAGAGCTCCTGGCTCTTTAGTACGGTCTAGCACAGCGATCTTTTTTACTGTCGCAGGAATCGCCTTACGTAACGCCTCTCCTACGAATGGTCTATAAAGACGAACCTTTATTAATCCTAATTTACTTCCCTTCTCCCTATTGAAGTAGCTAATCGCCTCTTCAATAGTCTCAGTTCCACTACCCATCGCTATGATGACCTTGTCAGCATCAGGCGCACCCACATAATCAAATAGGTGATATTGACGACCAGTAACCTTTGCCACTTTATCCATGTACTCCTGAACAATGCCAGGGACTGCTAGATAGTGTTTATTAGAAACCTCTCTCCCTTGGAAATACACATCAGGATTTTGCGCACCCACCTTCGATTTTGGTACGTTAGGATTTAAGGCCCGGCGACGAAATGCTTCCACATACTGCGGTTCCAACAACTCTGCTAGCGTCTCGTAATCCACCATCTCAATTTTTTGCACCTCACTAGAGGTACGAAAGCCATCAAAAAAATGCAAGAAAGGAAGTTCAGATTTCAAAGTAGCAAGGTGAGAAACGATTGATAGATCCATAATCTCCTGCACGGAAGCAGAAGCAAGCATGGCGTAACCGGTGTTACGTGCTGACATTACGTCGGTATGATCACCAAAGATAGATAGAGATTGCGCGGCCAGTGATCGCGCAGAGACGTGAAAAACTGTGGGCAACATCTCGCCAGCAATTTTATGCATATTGGGCAACATCAGCATCAGCCCTTGAGAAGCTGTAAAAGTAGTGGTAAAAGCACCAGCAGAAAGCGAACCATGGACCGCACCTACTGCCCCGGCCTCGGACTGCATCTCCACGATCTCCACAACCTGCCCAAAGATGTTCTTGCGCCCTTGCGCTGCCCAAACATCAGAGTACTCTCCCATACCCGAAGAAGGGGTAATGGGATAAATCGCGGCCACATCACTAAACGCGTAGGCAACATGTGCAGCAGCAGTATTGCCATCAACGGTAGACTTCAAAAACTTTTTCATACAACGCATCCTTTTTTAAAGATATAGAAACAGATCTCATCTAATAAATCTCATTTTTTGATTCAATCCCATTATATGCGACAAATTGACGCAAGAAACGTCATAAATAGATAATCTTTAATAGAAAATGTAATAGGAAATTTTGACAATTTTAATGATCGCCTATCGTGTTATATACAAAAAGGTTCAAGAAAAAAGAATGATATTAATGATATTAATGATATTTTTGATGTTTTTAATAAAACAAACTAAGTGAATATGGATGTTTTAGAGATTATTCGCTATGAAAAATGCCCCCTTGCAAAAATCTTTCCTTACCCTCACGCATCCACCAGATGGTCATTACATCCATTGCCACCAAGTGCACGGCAACAATATTTGGGTCGTCACTCCAGGAAACCAAGAGCTATCTAGCGATACCAATGCTGATGGGATTTTGCTCTATTTTAAAGATTGGGGTTTGGATTGGGATCAGGCCCAGGATAAGGAATTAAGAGGCCTTCCACCGCTTTGTATAAAAACCGCGGATTGTCTCCCTGTATTAGTTCTGGGCAGAAAAGGTGCAGCGGTAGTTCACGCGGGATGGAAGGGTATCCAAGGAAAGATATTGCTGAATCCAGTGCTCAACACTATCGATCCTTACTATTTTTGCATCGGACCTGCAATTCAACGCTGCTGTTATCAAGTAGGTCCAGAATTTAAGAACGCACCACTCGCAAATACTTTTTCGGCATATTCTGTTGTTGATGCAACCTCACTTTTTCTAGATCTTCCTGCCTCCGCAAAAGGACAGATACTCAACAGCTACCCTCATGCTCAAGTCACAATTTCTCACGTCTGTACTTATTGCTCAAAATCCCCGGTACTTCACAGCTATCGTCGTGCTTGTCATACGCCCAGCACATCTAGTACGCCCGAAGAGCAAAAACAACGCAATTATAATTTGTATTATTTTTGAATCAAATAGGCGTTGCCCACATAAATTTTTTCACTATTTACCGCATCACCTAGAACTATAGCTGCATCTGAAGCGGCGGTCTTATTGTCATCAACAAAGAATAGGCATTTTTTTTCTGGAAACAATCTCATGTATTCTTCCAAAAAAACCCCCTTAGAAACTTCCGCAGTATAAAAAACTCCCCTATGATATCCAATTTCGCCTTTAGGTAGAGGCAATGAAGCCGAGGCGGGGGCGGGAGCCGGGGCCGAAGACAAAACTGGGGGCGGAGCTATTTTACTTGTTACATTTGCTATCAACTGTATGTATTTTCCTATTGTCTCGGCCGCCCCACTGCCAGATGGATCATAAAAAAATTCTCCTACACCCGCCCTGTCCATTTGAAATCGGGTTAAACGAGCATTCTCCCCGCTACTTTGCTGAGCGGCGATCTGAGCGACGGATGTATACGGGCGGAAAGTTAATCCTAATATTTGTGGTGCTAGTTTGTCAGCAGAAAGTGACTCTCGAAGTTGTTGTAAAAAGGCCACGGATCCATTAACTTCATCCGTAGTAACCAGTACCCCCTCCTGAAACAAACCCTCCATTATGGTTCCATCTATATCGAAAAAAAACGTAGTATTCTTGTTGTTACACTCTTTGACATCCAAATAATCAGCAATCATGTTCTTAAACATATCATTAATGTAAGGTTCTTCAATTTGAGGTCCCTCAGTTTGAGAGCCTTCAGTTTGATATTCATCTTTCGATTCCTCGGATTGATTTAGTTCCCATCCAATTGGTGAATGCATACGGACAGCTGATGGTAACAACGGTGACGGAGATACAAATGATGAGGAAGAAGGCATGCTCTCAATATCTAATGCTGCGCTTGCTGCGAAGGTCTTATTTTCAAATACGCTGAAAAGAATAAAAATATTTACAGCGTAGGTCATTAAGAATAGATAGTGTTGCTGCATTGCTTTTTCTCCTTCCTCACATTACAAATATACTGAAAAGTACAAACTTCATTATGCAGTAATTATTGTAATCGAACACCATTCAATCTAAAAAATAAATTGTATAAACTTTTTGTAAATCAATTTTATAGATTAATATACAGTAAAATTCTATACTTATATGAAGAAAATTATTGTAGTAACTACGTCGTAAATTATAACGAAGATCCAATTAAGAATTGTTTATGAGCAACTTTATCGGACTTCATCTGCTTTCGAGTGGATGTATCGTATAAAGAGTGGACGTAAAAAAGAAAAATGGATAGAATCGTTAAGTATGGACACTCAACAAAAATCCTCGCAAAAATTTTTTGAAACCCACTGCCATCTTGATAGCATCAAGGGTTTATCTTTAGAAGAGGCGCTCGCCGAAGCAGAGTCTGTGGGCGTCGACAAATTTATTACCGTTACCACGGAAGTAGGAAATCTATCTTCACTTCTAGACATCGCCATGTCTCATCATTGCGTCTATACCACTCAGGGGATCCACCCTCATGATGCCAAAAACTTTAACTCGGCCCTGATTCAAAACAATCTGCGTTTGAATAATATTCATCGTGCCAATAATTGCGTCAATAACAAAATTCTAGCGATTGGAGAAATCGGTCTCGATTATTACTATAATTTTTCTTCGGCCACCGAACAACGATGGGCATTTGAAGAACAGCTAAAAATTGCCAGTGAATACAAATTACCAGTTATTATTCACTCGCGAGATGCTGACCAAGAGATGATTTCCATTTTAAAAAATGCAGCACCCTCGCTACAACGCAAAGGTGTACTCCATAGCTACAGCTCTGGTGTAGAACTAGCTGAAATGGCATTGAGCATGGGATTTTATCTGGGTTTCAATGGAATGATAACTTTTCAAAAGGCAGACAATGTACGACAAATTGTCGAAATAACACCAATAGAGCGCATCCTGTTAGAAACTGATTCTCCATATCTGGCACCAGTTCCCCATCGAGGGAAAGAAAACCATCCAGTATTTTTGCCTATAATTGCTGAGAAATTATGTGCAATAAAAAAAATTCCTCTTGATGAAGGATGCCAGCAAATCTACCAAAATTCTTGCCATTTGTTTGCTGTTTGCTAGATTTTCGCTCAAGAATCTGCGAAGAGATGATAGAGTGGGAGTGCACGCGTATTTCCATAAACAGGAGCTATTTATGAGTTTGTCCAACATTTTCTCTATTCTATGCCGCCTATGCCGCATCTCCCTATTTTTTATTGTTTCAGTCGGATTTTTGGTACACGATTCCTTTGGCGCTGCTGCTGGCGCTGCTGAAAATCCTCTAGCGAAAACTCCTACAAAGGGAGTTAAACGTCCTCACTCCTCCTCTTCACCATCAACTCCCATTCCAGCACCTGCTGTACCTGCGGATGTAAGTTCGTTATTAAGTCCAGATCGAATTCCAGTAAAGCTGACGCCAGCAAAGAGCACCGCTGGTATACGCGTTCGCAAACAGAATCCTCATCAAAACCGTACCAATCCACATGTAGAAGCGGAAATTTTGTCTGCTGATGAAAATAGCAACTTCATACGTATGCATGATCGAGTTAGCGTTTATTCCCAAGTAAATCAACTTGCTACAAATAGCAGTCTACCAAACCAAGAAGCTGCTGCTCATACCCACAATATGGAGTTGATCCACAGCGTGTTAATGAATGGAGATGCTTATTTAACTGAGGACGGCGAAGTTATGTTTGTGTCAGAGGCCAATGTAAAGCTAAGTCTTAATTTGTCCAAACCATACTCGCAGGACCCAAAAAAGAGAAGAAAATTACGACAATTCAAAGATGAGAAATTTGTTACTATGACCTTTGGTTTTGAACATAATATGCAAGGGCAAAAGAACAATCCCTATTACCTTTATCATTTTTGTGTTTCAACCAATGTTAATCAGGAAATTTTAGAAAACGCGACTCCTGTGAACGTTCGTTTTATTACTGAAACCGACGGCGAAGGTGATTACCTAGCAATTGAGGTAATTGATTGAGCTTTTTAATCTAAAGTGCCAGCTCCCCTTGCACCCAAGCACACTTCTCCTCCCCCATTTTTTTCCATTATTAACACCTTTTTCATTGAATTTTATTCAAGTTAAAACAGGTTATAGCCGTAAAGAAGTTTGATCGCAAAGAGATGCGCTGAACAAATATAAATATCAGCGACATCAGCAATAGAAAAAGTGCAACTTAAAAAAATAAATCTAACATCTATGTTCGTTTCGCTCGTGCAGAAACATTCGGAGCAAACAAATATGAACAAAAAATATTTGTACAAATTCACACTGAATTTCATGTTAAAAAAATGCACCATGATGTTGATTCTCTTATCCATGTTTTTGCAATGGAATAGCAGCAGCACCATACTACTATCAACCAGTTACGGCGCGGATGATGATGATGCTCCTCCTAGCGAACCGCCTCCACCCATACCCGTCCAACCCGTCCAAATCGAACGGAGAGCACCAGATTGGGTACAATACGTAGACCCCGCTACTGGGAACAAATACTACCACGACAAAACAACAAACAGAACTACATGGAACGCACCGGCCATATTCACAGACGCCAAAACCAAAATCAGATATTACAATAATCAACCGCCCCCTACTACGCCTACCAGAAGCAAAACACCGGCACGAACACCCACACCTGTCGCTGCAAACAGGAAACGTGACACAAAATATACAATCAATCTATGGGCCATTCATGGTCTACGTAATAAGCTTGAAAAGGCCGAGGCCAAAGGGGATACACGAGAGATAAGTCGTCTTAAGAATAAAATCAAAACAGAAGAAGGGATATTACGTAGTATACAGGAAAGTGATGATGCCGAACTAAGAAGAACCCGGCCCGAAGATTATGTTACAGAAAGTACCAGAAGAACATCCCCCGCTGATGTGCCAGACGACGATGCTGTTTCCAGAAGGCCCAGTGCACCTGTTTCATTTGACCAAGAGCTCGCCATGGCAGTAGAAAAACGGCGACAAAAGCTGGAAGCCGCCGCTCCCCTTGAGCAGTCACCTCCAACGCGCTCGAAAGTGGTCCCTACTGATACAAATCCCCCATCAGTATTAAGACCCCCACCACCTCTTCTAAGTACAATGCCGGATGGGGCGGCACCGCCCCCGACCATACCACCATCACAAACTACAACTGAGGAACGTATTAGAACATTAGAAAGTAAATCTTATCTAGATAGAACAGCTGAGGATGATTTGGAATTGGGAAGACTTCGTGACTTAAGAAGACTCAGTACCAGTGGTGTCAGTGCTTCTGCTTCTACGTCGCCACGCGCACCAGTTCCTTCTTCTGTCGCCTCCAGCACTGCTAGTGGCACTACCAGTGAATCAGCAATTCTACAATCATCACCAAATGAACAAGAACGTAGAAGCATATTAGGTAAAATTGAACAACAGAGAAATCCCACCGCTACTTCCCAACGCCAGGGAGTCGCCCCCACCCTCGACCAAAATGAGCTGGCACGACAATATTATGAGGCCCAAGGGAGGGCCCTGGGTTCTGGATCGCCAGAGGCTTCAGCTGCGGATTTTGCAACAATGAATAGAATAAAAACACAATTTGGAGGAAAGGCCCCACCTATACCACCAACACGGCCAATCAGCACAGTAGGATCACAACAAGAACTGCCTCCGGCCCCTCGAATGCTATCGGAGGTTGTTCCTGCTGATGCCCCTCCAACAACGCCATTGAAAGTGCCAACAGTTACCTCTCCACTGCCAGGCGCGCCACCTCTCCTAAGTACAATACCGGAAGGGGCGCCTGTACCACAAACAACACGGCCAATGGACAATTCTCCCGCTGAGGAACGTGTTGAAAATACCCGCCATGCTATTACTCAAGAACAGGAAGCAGCAATTCTACAATCATCACCAAAGGAACTAGAACTAAGAAGAAAATTAATTATAGCTGAATACAAACAGAGAAATCGTGCAGCTGCTTCCTCTGCTGCGACTGCGACTCCAAATACTGCACCACCAGCAACATCTGCTATAGATAATGAAGGCTTTAATGTTAATCGCAATACGCTGGCACGCAGCGCTGATTCCACTGCGCGCACTGCTGCGACTGCGACTCCAAATACTGCACCACCAGCAACATCTGCTATAGATAATCCACCGACAACACCAACTCAGGAACGAACCATCCAACTTAATGAGCACGAGCAATTGATCGTTAGGCCTCTATCGGCAGGAGCTGGATCATCAGAAGGGGAATATGAGTATGTTCGAGTTTTTAGCACTAGTACAGGCGCGCAGCGCGAATCCACTATTAGCAGGAATGATGCCATGGAAAAAATTACCACGGCAAACGATAATATTTTAGCAGAGAATCTAAACAAAAGCTCTAGTGCCAAACCAAAACCTATCATTGCACCTTTAAGGATGATAGAAGAAAGTCTTCAGACGCCGACGCCGAGAACGACGCAGTCTCCAAGGGCCGCAAGTGCTTCCGCTGCTGCTGCCGCCGCTAAAGGCCCCACATGGCAAGCAACGATGATTGAAGACAATGATACTGGTGTGAAAAGATTTAGTCGCAACAACCAGAATCAGATTTTAATTAACGACGGTACTTCAGGGTCGATAAAACCGGCCATTGAAGGAGCGCCTGATGCCAAAGGTAGAATTCCCTTATATGTAGATGATCAAAAGACTCCGCTAACCGACTCTAACGGCGTACGTCTGTACAGAGATAATCAAGGCACGGTGGTTTCTTACAAAGCTGATATTAGAAGTTCTGCACGGGTAGCGGATCAGAATGATGACAACACCCAAGAAGGTGTCGGCGGCCGACGAGGAACAACAACCGCAGAATCGACAGCAACGACACAACGAAGACAATCCACAACTCCGGCAGCTGGTGGGGAAACTGAAGACAGTTTAGGTGCCAGTACTCGACGAGGAACAACAACCGTAGCAACAGACACAAGCGATACAGAATCGACAGCAACGACACAACGAAGACAATCCACAATTCCGGCGGCCGATGGGGAAACTGAAAACAGTTACGGAAAAAAGCTAGGTGGATCATTGTCAGTAAGTCTTTTCGCTGGAATGGGACTTGCCATTGGACAATTAATAAAAAGGATCATTCTATGCGAACAAGAAAAGAACATCACCGCAAATGCCAAAGCATTAAAGTCTACAGAGACAGATATGATTCCAACGGTAAATTGCCCTGTCTCTGGAATGTATTGTAAAGAAGGAGAAGAAAGCTGCAACGCTACAGTACACTGGGCCATTGAGGGATATAAAGTGGTGTTTCCATTCATTATCACTTTTATGAGACCGTTAATTATGTCCCCAAATCCACCTAGCGCATCAGGTCCTTGGGGCAGATTTTTCTTTTCACTTCTAAATTGGGCAGTTGATGCCTTCGCTCTCGATACTACATATAGCGCTTATGTTGAGACAGAAAATAGAAATGGCAAATTAGAAGAGCTCATTAAGACAATGAAGTCGGCAAATAAAAAAACCATGACGTTAAATAATCACGATGAAGACACACCCAAGGAAATACATGCTGCTACCCAAGAACTGCTTGCCAATATTAAACAAAAAATCGATCGCTATACGAAAGTACTGGGACAACAACAAATCGAACTGATTATGGCAAATGCCGTTGCAAACACCCCAGCTTCCTCTCGCTCTGGAAAAATTACTCCGAAAAAAATATGCATAGACAAGGCACTAAAATACGACACTAAGTGCGCTTGCGCCCTCAACAATACCTGTCATAAAATAGATATCGACTCATTGCCCCCATCTATAAAAAAGCATGCAGAAATCCTGCAAGTAGTCAATCTACTGAATAGAGTTGCCGAAGGGAAAATTCATCCGACTGATTTAGATCCAAAATATATGATGAAAACTGCAAAAAAGATAGCATCGCTGACAGCTAAAATACAACACTCACTGCCTGAAACTGTAGCAAAATCGGGAAATCCTAATGCCATAAAAAATCTCAATAAAATAAAAGGAAAGATCGGAGTTGAGAACGCCTTACAACAGCTAATCGGCATCGCAAAAAATCCTCAACTACAACAACTGGCAAAGATTTTTTCCGAGGCAAAATCATTGTCCGCAGCAACTAAAGGAACACATTTTGACATTAGTAAAATGAACATGAGCATGAGCATGAGCACGGACATGAATATGAACATGGAAAAAATTAACTATCCATTAATGACCGGCGGCACAGCAAGCAAAGAAGACACCAACAAATTGGCCCAAAGCAGGGTTATTGCTGCTGAAAAAAATATTCCTAAAACGGATAGTGGAAAAAGTGTAGAAGAGATACTTCGTACTGAAAAATACAAGGTAAAAAGCATCGAAACCCGCCCAGAAATAAATATTTGGGAGATGATTTCTGGGCGATACAAAAAGAAAGAAGCGCTATGGGGAGTAAATCCATAAACAAAAAAGCAAAAAAACCTCAAAAAGGGCCCTCAATATGATTAAGACCAAAAACTTCATCAATTTTAGAAAAACTGTGGTGATCCTTTTATGCATTATCGGGTTGATAAATCCCATCGGTTATAACGTGATTGCAAATGATGCACCAAAAACCGTTGGCGAATTGTATGGAAAAGGTGCAGCTCTTGGTACTGGCGGTGGCGTTCTCCACGATTGGATCGTTGACGGAGGAGGATCAGAAGATCAAGTACGCACCGTTAGAAAATGGGTCGGTTACATAAATCAAATGATGCCAATAATAAAGATGATGCTGGAACTTTGGAAATCTAAACTTGATATAACCGATTGTCTAGGTAGTCCAAATAAGGGGGCAATGCTATGGGTTAGTTTAGTCGGTTTAGAAATGAAAGCAGCTTTAATAATCAGAATAACAAGTCTCATTGCTGATCTAACCTGCAATCTTTGCGTCTATAGAGGGTTGAACAAAGACCTAACTGGAACATGTAATTCATTAGAAGAGAACCACTTCACCACAGATCCTTCGTGTGTTGCCTGCAAAATTGTCACCCTCTCAGATACAATATTCGATTCCCTCGAAAATAATAAAGAGAATAAAGGTCCCATTTTTACTGGAATACATTTTTTAACAACAAGTAGTAATAAAACAGACCGTCCAGCGCTAAAACAAGGAACTGATGGTGGAATAACATTTGCACTGCCCTCAGGTACCCCTTCCGATAAAGATTTCAAATCTACAGGTATCGTAGATGCTAACGAAAAAGACAAGTTCAAATTTGATGATGCACGAAGATGCTTGACCAAGGAGCAATCAGACATATTACAAAGACACAAAGTTGATATGTCAAACACACTATCCACACTCAGATATTTGGCGTATATGCAGACAATGAATAATGTGGCCAAAACCGTTGCAAATATAGATATAATTGCCGACAGTGCCGACTTTATTGTCTCATCTTTGTCATCATTAATCGCACTGGCCGACTTAGTAAGCGGAGGTGCATTAGTGGTCGAAGATTGTGCCGCAGGTGCGGCAAAAGAAGCTGCAGTTAAAACTGCGATCACCGGGTCGATGGGTGCCGGCTACACAATCATTGGAATCGCTTTTGCGGTATTAATAGCATCAATAATTCCAAGCATAGTGAGTGGTAAATAATCGACAGGAGGGGAACATGGATTTTAAAAAAGCATCAAAAAATAATTTATTCGATGACGACTTCGACCAGCAGCAAAAAAATTTTAATACATTAAAATTAGAATTAATTTCCGAATATGACCGCTCGATTAAATTATCCATTGAAATAGAGAAGGAGCTCTCGCTTCTTGAAAAAATTTGTAAAATCACAGAGTCATTACAAGAAAAGCTCACAACCCTATACAGTCAAAAATTTCCCAAAAAATGCAACTGTTGCGGACGGGTATATCCAGACAGAATGACTTTCTTGAAAGAGACACAAAAGGTCGCCAGCACCAAGGTAAACACCTATAAAAATAAAAAGGAAAACGAAACTAGTAATAAAAATAGTAATGAGACTAGTAATGGCAATCATGCAAACAACAATATTCATGAATTTCGTAACTGTGTTTGTGGATCCGCCCTGCTCATCATGCTTCCTGATCGTCGCGATAGTAGTGTATTTGGACAAATTAGGCGTGAACTTTTTGATCTTTGTGTAGAAAAATTAAAAACAACCAGCGAAGAAAAAGAAAAAGACCTCAAAAGAGTAATGAGAATAATTTTCAGAAAAATTATTCATCGATCACGAAAATCGCTGGATCTAAAACCAATTTCGACCACTGAAATACGAAATATTTTATTGTTGGGTAAACCATAACAAGCGAAAACAAACGATAGTGTTTAAACAAATCTTTTGCTATACTCTCGCTAAGCTAGCATATCTTTTTTTAATCTAAAAATGAAATAATATAAAGGGGTGATGAGGAACGATGAAAGGGACTGTAGTTAAAGATAATTTAGAATACATCATTGAGACAAATAATGAAAATTGGTTGCAGGGAGACAAAGTTGCGGGGCACTTCTATATAAAAAAATCGTCCAAAGACAGTAACAGTAATGGTAATAGTAATCCGAACTTACTGATTCATCTGGCATATGGGGAATTCAAAAAAATACATGAAAAAAGGTTTGATGCTTGGAAAATACTAGAAACCCATCAAATCAATCAAGATGAGTCTCAAGATGTATCCCTAAAAGTGCAGTGGGAATTTTCGCTCCCGTTTGATGCTCCCATCACTGATAAAAACGGAAGTCTGTATCTTCTATATGGAAAATATGACAAAAGAAGGGGTAGTGAGAGTAGTGAGAACGGAGTGGAGCATTGGAGCGACTGGGGAATTCTGCAACTGAACGTCGATAACCATCCCTATTTAAATTATTTTACCGAAACTTTAGATAGATTTTTGCGCTTTAAAATCAAGCAAAAAAAATTTGCCAAGGGATGGGTAGAGTTCAAATTTCTGCCTCCTAGTTCCCGAGAATGGTCTAACGTTGATAGTTTATTCTGTTACTTGCGAATGCAGACTGAACAGAATAAGCAGACTGATTTACAAATGGAAATAAGATATCTTTTCAACACTAAAGGACTAGAATTAAATCAAGGACAAGTGGCCATTCAGAAAAACAAAAAGGAGTTTGCACAAACACTTACACGGGAACGCTATGAACTTTATGGAATCGCTAATCATCAAGGGATCCAGGAGGCATTCAAAGAGATTTCCCAACAGGTGTTATCAAAGTTATACCAGAAATAACAAAAAATAACGAAAAATGACGATGAAAAAAAAAAATAAAAAAACCTGTTGCCCCCAAATCTGTCCATAGCTCCGCGCTTAAAGTGGGACAATCGCTTTTAAATGACCTGATGTCATATCGCATTCATGACATTCTCTTAGTGGCCAGCGAATATGACGCTTTTATTTTTGAAAAAGACGGGCAATTGGTAGAAAAAATTTATCAAGATTATTATGCACTAGGACTACATTTCATCCCCTTAGTCACGCGCGCCTCCAATTTGGTAGAGGCAATGGCCATTCTTAAACACAAGCGCATTGATCTAGTAATCACAATGATGGACCTACCAGATACAGATGCGATAAAACTGGCCAGCGTTATAAAAAAGGCCTTCCCACAACTTCCGGTAGTGTTGCTAATTAACGACCATTCATTTCTGACCAGTGCTTTCGCTAATCAACAAAAAAGAAGCACCTACTCTTTATTTAAATCAATTTTTGATGGGACTTTTTTTTGGACAGGTGATTCTGAATTATTTTTTGCCATCGTAAAATATATCGAAGACACTAGAAATATTGATGTAGATATCGGCATTACTGGTTTAATCGAAGTAATTCTCATTATCGAAGATTCTGTCGACTATTACTCCAAGTTTCTCCCTACCATTTACAAAGAAGTGATGAAGCAAACACAACTAGCGGTAGAGGAAGGCACTACCCAAATTCAAAAAATAAGAAGAACGAAAACTAGACCCAAAATACTCTTGGCCAATACCTACGAAGAGGCCATTAAAATTTTTAAAAAATATCACAAAAATATTTTAGGCATAATTTCGGATATAAATTTTCCTAAAAATGGTGTTGAGGATCCAGAGGCCGGTCTACATTTTGCAAATTTTTTAAAAGACCACACCAACCACATTCCCCTACTTTTCATGTCAGAAGAAGAGACCAATAAAACGAAAGCTAATGCGGTTGATCGCGATTTCATCAATAAGAAATCTCACCTTTTTAAAATTAATTTAACGAAATTTATCCGTCAACACATGGGTTTTGGGGATTTTATCTTTAAATTACCGGCGGCAGAAAAAGAAGTCGGCAAGGCCGCTAATTTGCGACAACTACAACATGCACTGGAAGAGGTTCCTATTGAATCGGTGATTTATCATGCCAAGCACAATCATATTTCTGCATGGTTATCTGCGCATGGAGAGCTTTCACTGGCCAATAAACTTAGACCTATTAAAATCGATAAATTCCCCAATGAAGATTCACTAAGAACTTTTTTGGTACAGGCAATCAGCAATTACCGGAAATTAGAACAGCATGGAGCGGTGGTTAAATTTCAATTTGATAACTGGGATTCGACCTTCATCCAGATCGGCAATGGGGCGCTCGGCGGAAAGGCCAGAGGAATCGCCTTTGCCAACTATTTATTAGCAACTAGGGATATCTGTACCAAATACAGCGACATCAATATCGGAATTCCACATACAGTAGTAATTACTACCGATTTTTTTGATCAGTTAATCGAGGCAAACAATCTTTACGAATGCATGATTATCGATGACGACCAAACGGTTATCGCTGCTTTTCTAAACGCAACTATTCCTACTGAACTAAAAGTCAAGCTCGTTAATTTTCTCAAATATCATGATTTCCCTTTGGCAATACGTTCATCCGGTCTCCTGGAAGATTCGCACTTCCTTCCTTTTGCAGGAATATATTCCACCTACATGATCCCCAATAATTCCCCTGAATTGAACGTTCGTTATCAACAATTGGAAACGGCCATTAAATTAGTGTATGCTTCGGTATTCCTAAAACGAAGCAAAAGTTATATCGCGCTCACTCCTTACAAATTAGAACATGAAAAAATGGCGGTGATCATCCAGAATATTGTTGGAAAACCATATGGTAGTGGATTTTTTTATCCTAATATCTCCGGGGTAGTTGAATCCTACAATTTTTATCCCTTTTCCTACATGCGCGCTGATCAAGGAGTGGCCCGTATCGCGCTCGGTTTAGGGAAAACTATCATGGAAGGCGAGCGGTCTCTGCGATTTTCCCCTTCTCACCCAGATATACTTCCACAGCTTTCCACCGTTGAAGAGGCATTTAGTTCCACTCAAAAAAACTTTTGGTGTCTTAATTTAAATACAGAAAATTTTATTTACGAGAACGAAACACTTTCCAAACAACCACTTAGTGTGGCCCTTTCTCATGGGACGCTTCAACATTTAGCATGCACTTACGACCAAGAAGATCATCAATTAAAAAATGACATTAACTTACCTGGTCCTAAAATATTAACTTTCGAAAATATTCTAAAATATAATGTTATTCCCCTCTCACCGATTTTGCATGATCTTTTGGCCATGTTTAAACAAGCAATTGGAAAAGACCTACAAATTGAATTTGCACTAAATTTATCACCGCTTAGTTTTCAGATCCTACAAGTTAGACCATTGGGAGTACGCAAAGAAACGGTAAAAATCAGCGACAATGACCTCAGTCGCGATAACTTAATTGTTTATAACAAAATGGCGTTAGGTAATGGCATATTTAATCAAAGATATTTGGTTATCGTAAAAAGAGATCAATTTAATTTTCAATATACCCAACAAATTGCGGAGGAGATCTCTGCGATGAACACTTATCTCCAGGAAATAAAGGCAAGCTACACTTTAATTGGACCAGGTCGATGGGGTAGTTGTGACAACTATTTGGGAATTCCAGTGCAATGGAACCAAATCAGTAGGGTAAAATTAATCATTGAATTAGTTGAGGGTTTGTTTACCGGCGGCGGACCGGGACCGGGGGGGGGGACAAAAAAATACATCGATCCTTCGCAAGGAGGACATTTTTTTCATAATATTACTTCTCGCTCTATCGGCTATTTTACGCTAAAAGAAGGTGATGCCACAGATTTCATCAATTGGTCATTTTTGAATACACTTCCTGCAATTAGGGAAAGTGCGTACGTGAAATTGGTCGAGTACACAGATGAATTAACTGTTAAAATTGATGGTAAAAATCAGATTGGCATCATCACCCTAAATAATACCCCTGAAAACTGGAGTATACTCACAACAAGCGTAATCTGATCAATTTTTCACAAAGGAGAAAAGATATGGGCACTAAAAATCAACAGACACAACTGCATCCTTACGCACAAAAAGTACTAGAAGAACTAAAGCAGCGTTATCCTTGGGAGCAAGAATTTTTGCAAGCAGTCGGCGAAGTCCTGGAATCAATTGATGGACTACTCAAGCAAGAAGTTCGTTATCAAAAAGAGCGCATATTAGAGAGAATTGTTGAACCAGAACGGATAATAACTTTCAAAGTCCCCTGGCGTGATTCTCAGGGTAACATTCAAGTCAATCGCGCTTATCGAGTTGAATTCAACAGTGCTATTGGGCCATATAAAGGCGGTTTGCGTTTTCATTCCTCAGTGACCCTTAGTTCGTTAAAATTTCTAGGTTTTGAACAAATTTTTAAAAATAGCCTTACTGGATTACCGATGGGTGGTGGGAAAGGTGGAAGTGATTTCGATCTCAAAGGTAAGAACGAAATCGATGTAATGAATTTTTGTCAAAGTTTTATGACAGAACTACAACGTCATATCGGACCTGATACCGACGTCCCTGCTGGCGACATTGGAGTGGGAACTAGAGAAATTGGTTATTTATTTGGCCAGTACAAACGCATCCGCAACACCTTTGACGGCGTTCTAACTGGTAAGGGGTTAAATTGGGGCGGCAGTTTAGTTCGCCCAGAAGCAACAGGTCATGGTTGTGTTTATTTTGTAGAAGAAATGCTAAAAACAAGAAAGCAAGAAGTCGCCGGTAAGATTTGTGCAGTTTCCGGTTTTGGCAACGTTTCTTGGGGCGTAGTGAAAAAAATTAACGACCTAGGAGGAAAAGTTGTAACTCTTTCTGGGCCGGATGGATTTATATACGACAAAGATGGCGTAAAAGGTGAAAAGATCGATTACATGTTAGAAATGCGCGCTAGTGGACGAGATCGTGTCGAAGATTATGCAAGAAATTTTTCCGTGCCATTTTATCCTGGAAAACGTCCTTGGGGCGTAAAATGTGACATCGCTTTTCCTTGCGCAATCCAAAATGAGCTTAACGAAGAAAACGCCAAGGAACTATTGAATAACGGTTGTTTCTGTATTGCAGAAGGCGCAAACATGCCGGTGAACTTAGAAGCAGCAAAACTGCTTCTGGAGAAAAAGATTCTCTACTCCCCAGGCAAGGCCTCAAACGCGGGCGGAGTCGCTTGTTCCGGATTAGAGATGAGTCAGAACAGCATGCGCTTAAAGTGGACCCGAGAAGAAGTCGATCTTCGTCTAAAACAAATTATGAAAAATATTCATGATGACTGTGTTCGAACAGCAGAACAATATGGTCTTCCGGGAAATTATGTCTGTGGTGCCAATATGGCCGGTTTCAAAAAAGTTGCTGACACTATGATCGAATTAGGATTGATCGCTTAATTCAGCACCTCTCAATTCACTGCATCTTAACCTTATTTACAATCTAATATAATCTGACATTAATCATCATTTACTTCCCTAAAAATTTTTTAGCGTGTATATCTCTTAGTTAAGTCTGTACTAACATCATTTTTTTCAGACACTTTATATTAGACACTTTAATAAAGGAGACTATCAATGCTGAATGCTAAAACAAAAAAACCATTTTCTGTGTTTACTGTAATTTTTACATTGATGTTGTTACTGCTCGCAGCGGTGCCCGCAAATTCATCTCCACCGTCTTTGAGCTCAACCTCACCACGGGCGCGAATTGCGCCAGCGACTCCTCCTGTTTCCCAAATTACTCTCAAGGTACTAATGCACGGGAACCCTTTAAGTGGGGAGACATTTTTAGCTTCAGTCAAAAATCTAAAAATCTCTGACTCTAAAAAAATACTCGTCCGTAATGATGGCCATTTTTCATTGACACCAGCATTTTTAATCGATAAAGATCAACGGGGAGACAGCGCACTTAAACCAATTATTGATTTCCCTACAAGTTTCGTCTGTACTGACAACAGAATCGTTGTACCAAACAGCACTCAAGATGCCGTTTTAGATTACCCACTAGATGACATCCGCTTGGCCGCCACCAATCTTGCTTACTGGTTAGGAATAACTGTTGATAAAGTCGTTGCAACTGGTTACCTGCAAAACAAAAAAATGGATGTTAATGTTTTTACTCACTGTGCAGAAATGGACAACGCCTACTATTCCCCAAATGAAAATATTATCTGCTTAGGGCATCTATTTAAAAAAATAGGATCCACTTTTCTAAATGCCGCACCATCTAGTGCCCTAGACGCAGACGTTGCAGTACATGAATTTGGCCATGCAATTTTTCATCACCTAAGTACATTCACTCGGGGTACCTACTTTAGCTTTGGGAACGATTCATTAAGTGCCGTTAATGAGGGACAAGCAGACTTTTTCACATACAACGTATTAGACAGCACCAAGCTTGCCCCTTGGTTCACATTGGTATTGCAGACCTATTTCCAAAAATTCGAACCTAATAAATATGAGAAGGTAAAGGACAAAGATTGCCTACGGGAATTGGATAATGATTACAATCTAGTTACCGATTATTTTGGTGAGGCCCACAAAGATGGACAGATTTTTGGCAGTCTTCTCTATGATTTGTCTCAAAAGTTGGGTAAAGATAGAACAACAAAGTTATGGGTACAAACTATTAGTAACATAAAGGAGAGTGACAGTTACGGTGATTATGTCAGAAAGTTGTTACGCGCCAATAATCTGCTTTTTGATGGAAAAGATAAACAATTGATCGAGAATATTCTACGAGGTCGCGGGTTTATCAGTGACAACCCGATAAAAGACGCTCGTATCAAAATAACAAAAAAAATAATCGATCAACCCTTATTCATGAACGTAGTTTTGAACACTTTGGGAGTCGGTAATCCCTTGAGAAAAATAATTATGGACAATCTCAACGGAGATAGCATCCTAGATCCAGGAGAATGCGTTTCGATCGAATTCAAATTCAATAATCTAGGTGACAATGCCCATGATGGGGTTGAGGTTTTTATTCCCACCAATAAGTTACCTCCTGGCATATCCATAAAGGGCCAAACCCGCTTTTATCTGGGAAGCATTCCGGCAGCTGGATCTGCCCCTAGTGATCGTAATATTGACTTAAAAAAATTAGGAAGAGCATGGACTTTAGTCTGTGCTGACAGCAACTACCAGGGTAATATTGCAGGCATGGCAGACACGGTAAACAATGCAAACAATGTAAATAATACTCTGGAACTATTTTTAAAAAGTACCGGAGAGGGAATCAAAAAGTTAAATGTGCAGCTATAAATCTCATAGACACCCTAAACCTCATAAACATAATAAATCTCGAAAGGAAGTGCATCGCTCTCCAATCGTATTGGTCATTTTGGGGATCATCTTAGTGTTATTGATCTTGATCCTGTTTATGACAGTAAATACTGGATGGTGGTCCAACCTCGCCAGCAATAGCAATAGCAATAGCAATAGTAATAGTAATAGCAATAGCAATAATAACAACCAGCATTTTTTCTCTACCTCCACTGGTGCTGCGCCGCCTGCTGCTAATGAGGCGGCCGCATCGTCGTCATCGCCCGGCACTACTACTGCATCATCCACATTGCCTGCGACTGCCACGTTTACGCCTACCGCGATCACGGTCAGCAATATACCTAAGATCAAAAGTTTTGAAGCATTAAAAAAAATTTTATTAGACCGCTATCCCCAGGACAAAGCTGAAATTCAAGAAAGCATGCAGGGTCTCTGGTCGGAGATCGTTTTCTCCGAAAATTTAAAGTATCGATCGATGCGTGCCACCGAAGCAGCGAGCAAATTTTTTAGTGATCATCCCGAGCTATTGGCAGGGGCCCCAGAAGCAACTAATTGGAGCATCAATTCAATCGATAATACTCCTGAAGAATTGGTCGTGAGGGTTGCTGGCAAATATCAAGATTTTCAATATCCGGGAGAAAAAATTATACGCTTTAAAAAGGCAAAAACCAATGCCGCCACCTTGGATAATCAATCTGATATTGTGAGCGATCTATCCTCCGCTAGCGACGATAGTGTACTGTTATATGAAATTAAAAAGTGTGACAAAATAGCTACAACACCACCTCGCGCATCCATTGAATCGATCATAAAAGAATTTCATAAAGAAACTAGTGAAAGTAATCCTAGTTCACTCCCCGCATCCGCTGCATCTGTTGAACCTGCCGCATCTGCTCCCAAAATAACTTCATTGGTAAAGAGGGTTTATCCCGCTGCCAACTACCAGGGAATTCTCTCGTATTACGTCGAATATATTTTCTCAAATAAACGTTACGAAATTACTATCGACGCCTGCGACCTACAAGTTATCTCTTGGCCACATGAACTACCCAGCGACTCACCTAGTAAAGGTGGTCTGTAGGTATTTATTGGTGTTATCGAAGGTATCATTCTTATTTTCCCTCGACATTTTCCCTCGACAATTCCGCATGTCGGTGAGATCTATCATCAATGTACAATTTATAATTTTTCAATTACCAATACATAAAGACACGATCGCAGAATAGTACGGTGACAGGATCACAAAATGGAGTAAAATAGGCCATGAGTATATGTGAATATCAGATAAAATTGGAACAAAGTTGGAAAGAAGTTCTCCTAGATGAGTTCAAAAAAGATTATATGAAAAGTTTACGACAATTTTTGGTCAACGAAATCAAAAGCAAAAAAACAATTTATCCTCAGGGAACTGAGATATTTTCTGCTTTCAACCATACGCCCTTTAATCTGGTAAAAGTAGTGATCATGGGACAAGACCCCTACCACGGTCCAGAACAGGCACACGGACTAAGCTTTTCGGTAAAACCACAAATCCCGATTCCTCCGTCTCTATTCAATATATATAAAGAACTATATTCCGATCTGGGCATACCTCCCGCTAATCATGGATATCTAATCTCCTGGGCACAACAAGGGGTGTTGCTATTAAATGCCACCCTGACTGTTCAGAAACATAAGGCCGGGTCTCATTTTGGTTATGGCTGGGAGATATTTACTGACAAAGTAGTGGAAATCCTCAATCAGCGAAAAGAAAAATTGGTTTTTTTACTATGGGGAACCCCCGCACAAAAAAAATGCGCACAGGTAGATTCTAAAAAACACCTGGTTCTTAAAGCACCACACCCATCGCCATTATCCGCCTTTCGAGGATTTTTTGGTTGCAAGCACTTCTCACAGGCCAACGATTACCTGAGAAAACAGGGAATTGAAACAATCGATTGGCGTCTGTAACAGGAAAAGATGAACCAGTTAATAATTTATCCAGAAGAGATCGATCCCACCAATAAAAACATTGCTATTATTAGTAGCACCGCTAGCAATGGCCATAGCAAAGTCAATCTCAATATCGATATCAATGTCGCGACCGCCGCAATGCCCTTGTCTGCCGAAGAACGAATTCAACATTTACAACAAGTTCTTAAACTAAAACCAAATGATCATTTAAGAATATGCATTATTAATCATCCGTCGCAAACGCAAAATTCCACGCAGCAGATGGCCACCGTTTTGGAGCTAACCCCACACCGATGTGTACTTTTAATGAATTTTGAGAATCCAAATCTTACGGTTAATACGGTTAAGGTGAATGACATTCAACCATCATTACCACGCATTCATCTTTTTGTCGCGCTTTGCCGTCCCCCCACCATGAAAAAAATATTAGAACATGCTAGTTGCATGGGGGTAGATTCATTTCACTTTTTTTTGTCACACCTTAGCGAAAAATCATACCTGCAATCAAAGATTTTGGATGAAAAAAATTATCGTAGATTAATCCACTTAGGGCTATCGCAATCAGCACATTATTGCCAAGAGCCAAAAGTTTATTTTTACAATAGCATCAAGGAAATTAAGTTTCTTTCGGGAGACAACTATCATCACTACCTCCTTGATCCCGATGCCAGTGACACCTTTAATTCTCTGAATTCACCAAATTCGCCGAATTCGCCGAATTTCACGCCCCATTCTTGCTCTCCCTCTTATAACATTTCTTTAGCGATAGGTGGAGAACGCGGATTATCTTCAGCAGAGAAAGAATTTTTCTGTTGTAATAATTTTCAAAAAATTAAAGTCTCTGCGGCCACACTAAGAGTAGAAATGGCCATTTTTTATGCTTTGGCACAATTAGAACTCTCCTTCCCCCTCTCCTTCACAAAACATAGACAAATCTTACCCGGTATTGATTTAAAAAAGCGAACGATCTTAAACTAGAATTAAACCACAATGCCGCAATACCGTCATTGGCAAGGAGGATTTGCAATGAAGCTCAAGACAACTATGACAACTGAAAGAAAAACCGACTACACTTCTAATTTATTTCCACCGTTATTTTTGTTCACACTTTTATTCCCTCTCGCCACCCTGATCAGTTGTAGTAGTGATAGCAGTGTAGACCCTGGCACTAGCACCACCACTGCTACCTTTAGCGGCACTATTGCGAACGCCAGCAGCAGTGTCCAACTTGATAGCATTCTGAATGTTGATGAGATGGATGAGATGTTTGATCAAATACCTCATCCCAAAAGCATTGCGACCACTGTCGCAGGTGATATCCTACGTTGTAAAACCAACGATTCCAATCAGACTACTTATCAAGGGACTATTGGCACTGATGGTGTATATTCCCTAAGCATCCCAAAAAACGTCTCCGTAAAGTGTGAGGCACTCTCCTCAACAGACACAACCAACATCAAAGGCACCTTCGTAATCAGCTCCTCGAATAATAAGTCGCTAAACGGAGGGAATCAAAATCTAGAAACATTTGTACCAGCTAACAACATTAGCGCAGGAACAGTAATTTTTGATCCATATCAAGCAAAATTAACTATGAGTGATACTACGTTGGGAACGGCCATTAATACCACCGCCCCTTCCGCACCTTGGGATTTCACTGGAACCTACGTCGCGTCTACCTACACTGGAACCGCCCCCAGCGGCTACTCCGCCCTCTGTACCGTTAATGAATCACAAAATGGTCAGTGTGACGGCCCATACGAGGGAATGAATCTATACATAAAAAGGTTAAGCGGTTACGAAGTAGACAGTAGTGGTACCACAACCACTACCCCCAAATATGCTATTATGGTATGGCAATCCAGGACCGCGTTTGAAAGCTGCGGTAGTAAGCTAGGTTTTACCTACGCTGATGCTAAGACAAATGCTAAAATCGACCTTACTAATTCTGGTGTCTCAGAAGGAGACTTTACTTGGACTAGCTCTATCAGTCCATCTTCAAGTATAAAGGATTGGAGCAATGTTAATACAATAATTCCTAGCGGTGCTGCAACTATCTCCAGTGGCTGGAAAATATCTACCTCTATGTCAGGACAAACGATGCAGGATTGTGAAACCGTCAGCATCGGTAGCGGTGCCAACACAATCCCAGGATGGAAGTGTACTGACAGTGCAGGCAAAACCCAAACCTCCTTGGGCGGCGGTTGCGTTAATTCATCAAACTCACCAGTAAATGTAACCGAATGGTCTGGGTTAACTTGCAACAGCGAATCATTAACCGGTGACCTTACTGGTTACACTAAAGATACTTGCAGCGGAACCACTTCCCAAGAAGGCAGAGTAACTTGCACTTCAACCTCGAAGCGAGATAACGGTTTCAATTGGAACAATGTCACGAACTTAGTCTCTGCCGGTGCTCCCTGTTCCAATATTAGTGCCACGACTGATAAGTCACGCTTAATCCAGTTGCGATGCTACTCAGAGGCATACTGGCGATACCTAGAAACCATCCGCAACTCTACAAGTGCAGAAAATTATTGTTTTCGCGACTTACGCACAGACTGGTCAGCAACTAGTCCTGATGACTTTATCATTTCCAGCGGACCAGCAAAATCATCTACAGAATATGTGCTAGAACAATTTACGTATACCAGCAATACCTCCGGCAGTTTTAGAAATGAGGAAACCGATTCACGTGGAGTACAAATAACCAGCGGAGGAAATTCAATTTGGATTAATTGTCGAATATTGCGCGTGATGAATATGGTATTAACCCGTACTAGTCAAGGACCAGATGTATTACTAGGTGAAATGACTAATGAATCACGACTGATTGACACTAAACAGGGATGCTGGACCAGTACTGCCCGAAGTACTCTTGGTAACCTTGATAGTGATGGCAAATCTGTCTCCAGAACAATGATTACATTTACCAAACAATAACCTCTCTCAAATTCTAGGCACCAATAGCTTTTTATTCACTTTTCTTGTCTCGTCTTCCCTCGTCTTGGCCAAAAGTCATATCTGCAATCAAAAATTTCATATAAAAAATTACAAATGGTCCCCACACTTGTTAAATGTGTTTGCAATAAGTTAGAATCAAGCAAGGTACTGTACAAATCACTACTGCTCTTTCAAAGGAGATTTATGGTGAAAACAATTTCGCGAATATGTTTGTTTTTATGTTTATGTTTATGTTTAAGTTTATTAAGTAGCATAACTCTTTCTGTTACAACCTTTGCAGAACCATTAAGCACCTATCACGTCGAAAACATGGCCGACTTTATTACTAATGATTTTGAAGTACTTGGAAAGGATTCTACAGGTTATGTAATTGTTGTACCAAAATCCAAGAAACAAAATTTTAAGTCGTTAATACCCCATTCTCGACTTATTGAAAATGATATCAATGCATATGGTTATAATAACTATGACAATGTTTTGCAGCGTATAAAAAAAGTCTCGCAAGAAAATCCACAAATTGCAGAATTGACGCAATATGGAACATCTCCGCAAGGAAAACCTGCTTATGTTTTAACGATATCGAATAAACTGGATACTGAAAAAAAACCAGAATTAATAATTACTGGTTCTACACACGGTAACGAGGGCATTACAACCGAAGCAGTATTAGGCCTAATTGATTTGCTTGTTGCTGGATATAATAATGACACTCGTCTTCAACGAATTGTTAATTTCAGCAAGATTCATTTTGTACCAGTTATCAATGTTGATGGATATGTTGCAGGGGAGCGCTACGCTGAAGGAAGAGATCCGAACCGTGAATATCCCTATCCTGGATTGCCAAATCGAAAACCAGTCAGCTGCATTAGAGATATTATGGCCTTTTTTAATACCCACAAAATAGCTGGAGTATATGATTTTCATGCGTATGCAAGTATGACAATGTTTCCTTGGGGGTATACAACACAGCTAATTCCAAAAAAAGACTATGATGAATATATGAATATTGGAAGTAAAATGGTCTCACAAAATGGGTTCGAACTAGGGCCAATTGCTACTACTATTTATGTGGCCAAAGGTGGGTCGGTTGATTATTACTACTGGAAACAACATTCTATTTCCTTTGTAACAGAAGTAAGTCACAATTTTAAATGGACCAAAAGTGAGGTACCACAAATTGTAGAAGAAGTAAGAGAAAGTACCTGGATTTTTATTGAGAGTTTTTTATAAACCCTTAAGTAGACCTCATTTAGCAGTTGAAAATGGCGCCAAAATCATAGTGTTTTATTCCACTATTATTCCGTCAATTGACAAGCTGTAAACTTCAAAAATTTTGGCATAATCTAATACCCAATCAATATGGGGACAATCATTTCCTTTTTATTTTTGTGTTATAATATTTTGCATAACTACCCTGACTACCCGTGGGTACTTCATTTATCATAACGAGTATTTTTGTGCTAGAAACAACTATTTCAAATAACTCGATTTTAATAATTGATGATGAAGATATTTACCGGGACATGCTGTCTCAACAACTAAAAAGTCATATAGAAAATATTTTTATTGCTGCTAATGCTGAAGACGCATTAATTATTCTTTCCACCAGAACAATTGACCTCACTATAATTGATATAAGATTGCCTGGAACTAGTGGTATTGAGCTATTAAGGATAATTACTAAAAGATACCCCTATGTTGTTAATATAATACTAACAAGATATGGTGATCGAGAAGATATAAAAAATGCGTTAAGGTATCGTGCTTTTGATTTTATTGATAAGCCTCATGAAAATGATTATTTGATTACTACTGTGCGGAAGGGGATTGTGTATAAAAAAGATTTAGATAAACTGCTGCGAGAAAATGAAGAGAAAACTGTCACCATAGAACAGCTTTGTTCAATAGTTGAAAAAAAAAATAAATCGTCTCAAGAAAATGTGGCCTATAATATAGAAAAAGCTATTTCTCCTATTCTAAGATCTATCAAAGACTACGTGAGCGGACAAAAATCAATGGCCGCAAGTGATTCAAAAAAAATAAACTTTCTTATTGAAAAACTTGAAGAAAACTTTGAAGAAGTTAATTTGGCCTTTTATAAAAAAATAAACAATCTTAACTACAAACTTTCTTCCAGCGAGCTAGAAATATGCCGTTTGATTAAAAGAGGATATCAAACAAAAGAGATCGCAAATATCATTCATAATTCTTCCATGACCATAAAAACCCACCTCAAAAGCATTCGACGAAAGCTTGGCATATCAGGGAAAAAGATTAAAATAAAAAATTTTCTTGATGAACTTTAGTAGTTTATAGTGGACCCCGTTGTCTAGTAGTTATTTCAGTGGTTATTACGGGAGGGATAAAAAATAACCCCTTTCTGACCCCAATTACACCCTCTTTTTGTTTGAGAATAAGACGAATACTTCTACAGATAAAAGATCGCGTTTTATATACTTTCAAAGGACGTATTATGACACAAAATGAAAGCAATCATCTTGCTGAAAATGATCTCCGCGGAGGAGAGTTTGTAACACGAGAAGGTCGACGCACAAAGTACCTGATCTTTACCCTAGCAGAAGATCGATATGCAGTACCTCTTAACCAAGTAAAGGAAGTTATTGGGATGGCCGAAATCACCGCCGTACCCCATGTCCCTTCCTTTTTTAAAGGACTGATCAACTTAAGAGGGAAAATTATTTCGGTTATTGATCTGCGAGAAAAATTGAGTTTAAAGACAAAATCCCAAGAGGCATGTAGAAATTGTATCATCATATCTGAAATTGGCGATTTAGTCTTGGGCGCCATTGTTGATGACGTTTGTGCAGTATTCGGCTACCAAGAAAATCAAATTGAACGGCAGGTTAATATTCAATCTAAAATTAGCAGTGAATACATCATGGGTGTTGCCAAATCCACCGATCAGCCCCTAACCCTGTTATTAGATCTATCAAGATTGCTCAACGTTGGGGAAATAAAATTACTAAAATCGGGACGAAGAAATGAACGACAAAATGAAAATGGAAACGAGCAGGGAAGCAACGAGCAGAGGGAGAACATTGCTGCATAATTAAATTATTAAATTATTAAATTATTAAATTATTAATTGAAATATTTCCTGAGGGGGAAACATGAAAGATCTAACAATTGGAAAGAAAATTTTATTCGGTTTTTTAACACTATTGGGTTTACTGGTTCTTGTCTCACTGATTTCCATCGTCTACATAAACAAGGGTACCAACAATTTTATCGACTATCGTTCGGCCGCTAGGAATACCAATATCACGGGAAGAATCCAGACAAATATTTTAATGGCGAGATTGAACGTTAAGGATTTTATCATAACTGGAAGCGAAGAAGAGAGCAAACAGGTCAAAGAGTACTTGCAAAAAGTACGTACAATGGTGGACGAGGCATATAAAGAAACGACTGATCCAGCGGATGTCGCAATATTGAAAGATATTGATAAAGATCTTGAAACTTACAATAAAGACTTTGACAAAGTTACCAGCGTTCGAGTAAAAGCGGACGCTCTATTTAAAGATGTGCTCAATACTAAAGGGCCAGCAATGGAGAAAGAGCTACGCCTTATAATGGGCTCGGCCAGAACCGATAAAGATACTAATGCTGCGGCGGCCGCCGGAGAAACGACTAGCGCTATCGACCAAATGAGAATTGCGGTTTTAAAATTCTATCAAGATGCTAGTGATCAACTTGCGGAAGTGGCCACTAAGGAAATGGCCGCCAGCGAAAAACAAATTGCTGAACTAGATAAGGTAATCCAAAATAAAGATCGTCGAGAGTCCTGGGGACGCCTATCTGAAAATTTTAATGTCTACAAAACAACTTATCCAGAGTTCAAACAACTCATGTTAGAACAAACCAAGCTGATTAATGATTCATTAAATAAAGTCGGATCCCGAATTGCCGATCAGAGCGAAAAATTGAAGTTAAACAACATGGAGCAGCAAAACAAATTGGGACCACAGATTTTGTCGGATAACAAGACAGCGCAAATTATAGTAATAATTGTCTCTTTGATTTCAATCGCCATGGGAATATTCTTAGCGCTAACTATCAGCAGTGGATTAAGTAAAGTACTTAATCGTATTACCAACAGTCTTTCTGAATCATCTTCACAAGTAGCATCGGCCTCCGAACAACTATCGGGCGCTTCCCAACAACTCTCCAGCGCTTCTTCCGAACAGGCCAGCTCCATCGAAGAGACTAGCGCTTCTTTAGAGGAGATGAGCGGGATGATCGAAAATAATTTGCGTAATGCGGAGAAAGCGAAAGAATTGGCAGGAAGTGTGCGAAGTATGGCAGAGAGTGGAAATCAGTCGATGAACGAACTGATTAATTCTATGACTGAAATACTAGAAAGTAACGGCAAAATAGAAGAGCTGGTAAAGGTTATTGGCGAAATCGGTGAGAAGACCAAAATCATAGATGAAATTGTGTTCCAGACCAAACTTCTTTCTTTCAATGCTTCAGTGGAGGCAGAACGGGCCGGTGAACATGGACGAGGTTTTGCAGTAGTAGCACAAGAGGTTGGTAATCTCGCACAAATGAGTGGTAAGGCCGCCTTAGAAATTTCTTCAATTGTAAAAGATTCCATTAAAAACGCAGAAACCATCACCACCGAAAATAAAAAGCGGGTGGAGAAAGGTAATAATTATGTCAAAGAGACTGCAAAAATACTTAAAGAGACAGTAAGTAACTCAGAGATGGTGGCCACCAGTTCAGCACAAGTGGTTAATGCCTCCAGAGAACAAACAAGTGGAATAAAACAGATTACCCAAGCAATGGAACAACTTAATAAGGCCACACAAGAAAATGCCAGCATATCTGAGGAATCGGCCAGTTCTAGTGAAGAACTCGCTGCCCAAGCAGATAATTTACGAACATATGTTGATGAATTAAACAAGATGGTTAACGGTGATAAGGCCAGCGGTGTTAATGTGAATTCAAACGTTGTAAATCACACGAGTCACATGAGTCATGTAAATAATGTAAATCACATAAATCAAACAAATCACTCGCTTGCTCCTGCCACTAGAAATCAAGGAAATGTTATAAATTTCAAACAAAACCCAAAGAAAAAAGAAAAACAAGTGGTGCATAGTATGCCACTAAAAAAAGAAGTCGGTGGTGAGGAAAACATAATTATGAACGCGCCAAACCCATCGTCTAATGATGACTGGGAACGACTCTAGATTCTAGACGCTAGATTTTATACACCGACCTAGAATCTAATCCCAATAACTTCAATACTGGCCCCAACATTTTCGGGTGGTAATTTATGGACGACTTACACTTTATCATTGAAATTAGAAAATCTTTTCTAATTGAAACTATCGATCTACTGAATGATTCAGAACACCTTTTCTTGAAGTTAGAAAAAGATCCTAACGACAAAAATGCTTTAGAATCAATATTTCGCCTAGTACATAATCTAAAGGGTTCTGGATATTCAGTTGGAATAAACGAATTGGCACAACTGGCACACCAACTAGAAAATTTATTATCAAAAATACGACTAGGAAAAATGGAGGCAAATTCCGAAATTGTGGATTTACTTTTAGAGTGCAACGATCGATTTAAAAAAAATGTTGAATCTCTATCATCCGATCTCAATGTTAGTATTAATAATTGCGATCTAATTACTAAAATAAGTAAGTTCACCGAAAATAACCACACTACAATAGCACCTCAATCACCTATTTGGGAAAACGAAGATAACCATGGTAATCATAATAACAATGACAATCAAAATAATAACAGCAATGCCTACGATGATTTGGGTACCATATTAATAAAACAGAATGTCGTTACTCCTGAACAGGTTGAAAAGGCCGCATCTTTGCAACACAAAAAAATTGGTGAAATTCTAATCGAACAGGGAAGCATTAAGCATGATGATCTAAAGAAAGCGTTGGATCTGCAGCAAACACAACGAGGGGAGACAAATTCGAAAGAGATGGAGTTTATGCGCATCCCTTTGTCCAAAATAGATTCTCTGCTTAATTGTTTTGGCGAACAGGTTATTTTGCAATCGGCCTTGGAAAGTTGTAAGTATAACCTAGAAAGTAAAGAGTATTTAAATAAGATCATTACTCAGTTAAGCAAAATCACCTACGATTTGCAACAGACTGCAATTTCATTGAGAATGGTTCCTATCAAAATTCTATTCTCAAAAATGGAAAGGATAGTTCGTGATACTTCTAGGACGTTAGGGAAGACAATTCAATTTGTTTCCAAAGGTGATGATAATGAAATAGATAAAAATATCATCGACGAATTAAGTGCCCCACTGATGCACATGGTGAGAAACGCTGTCGATCATGGAATCGAATCGGCAACAGAACGCATCAACGTCGGAAAAAAAGAGATAGGAACGATTATTTTGAGCGCTTCGAACAAGGGCGGGTCATTACATATTAAGATCGAGGATGATGGGCAGGGTTTAAACAAAGATAAAATTCAGGCCAAAGCGATATCCCAAGGACTCATTGGTAAAGAGCAAGTTCTAACTGAAAAACAGATATTTGATTTAATATTTATCAACGGGTTTTCTACTCGTGAACAGGTCTCCGACGTTTCTGGGAGAGGAGTAGGAATGGATGTGGTAAAACAGGCAATAATTAAACTAAAGGGCGGATGTGAAATTTCCTCCCGACAAGGCAAGGGAACCTGTTTCTCGATCAGATTACCGCTGACCTTGGCCGTTTTTAATGGGATGATTGTACAAATACAACAAAGTCGCTACATAGTCCCCAACTCCGACATCGAAGAAATTGTATCTTTTGATCTAAAGAATGTTCGAGCGATAAATAAGCAAGAACGAGTAGTGAACGTTGCAGGTAATGTCATTCCATTAATCGATCTGCGAGAATTTTTTTCCAAAAACAAGTCCTCCCCGGATAAGGGAGGATCGTTGGTTCTAATAGTGAGAGTAGAGAATATGCTCTATGCCTTGATTGTCGATAAAATAATCTCTCAGCAAAGAATTGTTCATAAGAACTTAGGATTGGAGTTGGAAGGCCTTGTGGGGGTCGTTGGTGGAACCATCTTATCTGATGGTAATGTCGCCTTAATATTAGAATTAACCTCAATAATTAATAGTGTATCCAATAAAACAGCAGCGTTGGTAGCATCAAAAGATCAGATACAAAATTGAGGACGATAATTGATGACGATAACTAAGGACGGTAATTGAAAACAGGATAAGGATTATAAGGATTATAAGGATTATTATGGTAGATCAATCAATAAATTTTATTCCTCCAGAGATCCATATTAATGACATCAACGGCATAAGCGAAAAAGAATTTTCTATCCTGTCTAGAAAGTTATTCAACGAAACCGGAATCACTCTAAATGAAAGCAAAAAGCAGATGATCGAAGGGCGATTATCACGTCGCCTAAGAGAATTAGGGCTGGCCACTTTCAAACAATATATAGAATTTCTAAAAAAAAATCCTAGCGAGAACGAATTATTTATCAATTCGCTAACCACCAATAAAACCGATTTTTTTCGAGAAGCAGAACACTTCCATTATCTTGCAAAGGTGGTTTTACCTCAATTTATAGATTCAGGTGAAAATAAATTCCGATTATGGTCAGCTGCCTCCTCCAGCGGTGAGGAGGTTTATTCTTTGTCTATTATTTTACATGAATTTTTTTCTGTTCGAGAATATGGTCAGTATGATTTTAAAATTGTAGGTACCGATATTGATACCGAAGTTTTGCAGAAAGCACAGCAAGGGATTTATGGCCGTAATCTTCTTGCCCCCGTACGTCCAGAATTTATTATTAAATATTTCAAAAAAATTCCCAACCCTGGTAATGATGGTGTGAATGATAGGTATATGGTCAAAAATGAACTGAAAAGAATTATAAAATTTCGTACATTTAATCTTTTAAAATCTGAATTTTCTACTCCCATAAAATTCAACGTTATCTTTCTTCGTAATGTCTTGATTTATTTTCTACCGGAAACTATCGAAATGGTAATAAATAAGATGTACGAACATTTGCTACCCGGTGGATATTTATTTCTGGGGCACTCTGAGGCCCTAATCAATATTAACCATCGTTTTAAATATATAAAGAACTCAATATATGTCAAATAACAATTTAAATCCATCACAACTACCCATCTTATTCTTGCGTCCAGGAGAAATTCACGTAGCGACTACTCCCACAGAGATAAGAACAATATTGGGAAGTTGCATCTCTATCTGCGCTTATGATTTTCGCATGAAAATCGCAGGCATGAACCATTACTTACTTCCGGTGCCTGAACACCTAGATAAAATTAATCAGCACAATCACAATAAAAACGATTATGGAATTTTTGCCATCCCAGAACTTTTTCGTGCTATGAAGGAAAAGGGATGTCAAAAAAAAGATTTGCTGCTAAAAGTATTGGGCGGATCCAAAGCAGATACATCAGAGAATAGTCAGACCTATCAGGTAGGTAAAGAGAATGTAGAAATTGCTAAAAGTATACTTAAAAAATTTGGATTCTCCGCCGACCAATGGGAGATCGGTGGGAACAACGGACGCCTGGTACGTTTTTTATCGAACAGCGGGGAATTGTTTTTCAGGTATATAAAAAAACAGCACTCAACTTTATCCACTCAGACCATTTCCACTCAAAACCCATTGGAAAGAAAAAAAATCAAGGTGATGATCATAGATGATTCCAAACCGGTGTTAATGATTTTACGTAAGATGATTGACAACAGCCCCCTAATGCAAGTAGTTGCCATGGCACAAGATCCTATAGAAGCGATGAAAATACAAAAAAAAATTAGGCCCGACGTGATTACCCTGGATCTAAATATGCCTCGCATGGATGGACTAACCTATTTAAAACAATATATGATCAGTGACCCCATCCCCACTGTTATCGTTACTGATTACAATTTAAACGACTCTCGTCCCATGTTCACGGCGTTAGAATATGGTGCCTTTGATTATATAAAAAAACCTTCGTTTACCGATGTGCAAACGTCTAATAGTGATTTCCATGAAAAAATCATCAGTGCTTTTCAAAATGGTAAAAACATTAAAAATAGCAAAAATAGATTCCATAACAATAGCACCGTCAGTCCCATCGATCTTTCAGATCAACAGGTAAATGCTCATATTTGGTCTATTGGCGCGTCGACTGGAGGAACTGAGGCCATAAAAAGTGTTCTATTAGGATTTCCCTCAAAAATACCACCAACCCTTATAGTACAACATATGCCGCCTGTATTCACGACTGCCTTTGCAGAAAGATTAAACGAAATTTGTCCATTCGAAGTGAAGGAGGCAAACGACGACGAATTATTGAAAGAGAACACTGTTTATGTTGCTCCTGGTGGTCACCACATGAAAGTGGTAGAAGACGGTAATAAAATAAAGATTAAAATTACCGAAGATCCGTTGGTTAATCGCTTCAGACCTTCGGTAGATTATCTCTTTAATTCCTTACAATATATTAAAAATAGAAAAATTGTCGCCGCTCTGCTAACGGGTATGGGGGATGATGGCGCTCGAGGTCTGCTGAATCTTCGACAACTAGGTGCTTCCACAATCGCACAAGATGAAACCACATGTACGGTTTTTGGTATGCCAAAAGTGGCAATTGAACTGGGAGGTGCCCTTTATGTGGAAAGGCTTAACGAGATCGCTAATCGAATGATTCTCCTTGTGAAAAGGTCAGGATGACGAAAGTGACAAATTCATTGACCAGGTCAATCAATGCTCATCTGTCGCCAGAAGGCCTAGTTAGGACAAAAACCATATATTGAACCATCTTATTTTTAAAACCTTTCTGCATGTACTTCAATTGTTTGGTGAATATCAGTCCCCTTAATCCAGATTTTCTAAGTATTTTAAAAAGTGAATAGGCATTTACTAAGGAGATCCCAATATCCCAGCTTTTTTCTACCTGTTGAGTCCAGTCTAACATTACATCCAGCTGTAATCCTTGGGTCTCAAAAATTTTTCGGTAATATTCCGCAGATGGCATATATGGCAAATCAAACGCAAGACATAACTGTTTATAGGCACTAGCTTCATCTCCAATATATTCATCTTTACTCGAACACCATGTTGCAAGCAAAAATTTTCCATCTTTTTTCATGACACGTTTTGCTTCTTTAATGAACAACGATTTATCAGCAAATTGCTCACAACTTTCAAGCGACCAAACTAGGTCGAATGAATTATCTCTGAAAGATTTAAGCGATAACGCATCCTCAACCTTGAAGGACACATTTTTTATTCCCTTGGCAATCGCTTTTTTTTCGGCCATATCAACCTGGACTTTACTTAGTGTAATTCCAGAAACATGTGCACCAAATTTTTCCGCCAAATACATACTACTTCCACCAAGACCGCACCCAGCATCCAAAACTTTATCTCCCTTCCTGATTTTTAGTAGCGAAGTCAGTTTTTCGATTAGTCGTATCTGTGCTGAGATGGGCGAGATTAATTCGTCATTTTCATAGTACCCATGATGGATATGTGGACCCCATACATCCTGCCAACTTCCTGAAATTTTATCCCAAAATCTGCCGATTTTATCGGTAATATTTTGTTCGCTGTCGGTGAATGGGGTCAGTAGAGTATCAGTTTTAATACTTAAATTATTTTTCATATTTTTTCCAAATATCCTGTTTCAACTGTTAGTCCAGGACCAAAAGCTGCAGTAAATATTCTCCCTTTTTTATTATTTTCAAGAATTCGTGCCAATACAAACATTATAGTTGCTGAACTCATATTTCCATACTCATTCAAAACATCATATGATGGCGAAAAATCCTCCTTTACGGACCCTAATGTTTTATACAGCCTATCCAAAATTGCCCGTCCCCCTGGATGAATTGCCCAAAGTTCAACATCATTTATTGGAATCGATGTCTTTTTTTTAAATTCTGCCATTACTAAATTCATATTCTGATCAAGAATTTGTGGAACATACGATGAAAGTCTCATTTTAAAACCTGTCTCACCAATCTTCCAAGTCATATTCTCATCACTTCCAGGGATCAAGAGTGAAAGAAAATCATGCATAACTATTTTTGGAGCACTAGCAATAGTGTCATTTACTTCTGAAGAAATCAGTGCCGCAGTTATCCCATCTGCAAAGAGAGAATTTGCAATAAGAATATCAGGATCAGAGCTCAACTGAAAATGTAATGAACACAATTCAACATTAACTACAAGCACTTTGGCATCTGGTTCAGATAAGCAAATATTCCTTGCAAGTTTCAGCGCTGGAAATGCAGCAAAACATCCCATAAATCCAAGATGGAATCGATTGATAGTAAGATTTAATCCTAATTCCTTGATTATGTCGAAATCAAAACCTGGTGCTGAAAAACCTGTGCAACTCACGGTAATAATGTGTGTGATTTTATTTTTATCTAACCTCGGCAATTCATTAAGTAGTTTTTTTACCGCTTCAATAGAGAGTCTACTTGCCTCAAGTATATAAAGCTCATTTCTTTGGAATGTCGAAGGTTCAGGTTTTAGCGTTGCATTTTTGGGAAAAAATTTATATTCTTCAGGACTTTTATCATAATCTTCAATTACAGAGTAGCGTTTACTGACCGCAGAATTATTATAAATCTTCTTTAAAAATGAATGTTTACCATCTGTATCGTCGAAATGATCCAACATGAATTTCAAAACTGTTTCCTGAGAGAAGCTCGCCTTAGGCAAGTGTGTCGCAATCTGATGAAGATATACTTTTTTATTATTCATAAAAGGGTATTTAACATACATTTGATGAACAAATATCGCCCATTAAATGAAATAACTTTCATAAAAATATCCTTAAAGTGGCCCTACTCGTCTGAAAGCATCACATTCGCTCATGGACTGAGAAATCCTTGCTGAACATAAATTCATTTGATATTTGATATTTATTCATTAACTGCATGTAATCATTAAAAACCAGGAAAAAAACCAGAAGCAGATTTTTGAAGCAGATTGAAGCAGATTTTTGCGTTATGGTTTATGGAACAGTAGCTTGTAAAAATAAAGACATAAAAACATAAAGACTATTTTAATGCTATGGTTTAAACAACGAGATATAAAACTTCGCGAAATCATGGATGACGAAAAATGCGACTCACTTCTATTATTCAATACCTATGAGTTTTTCCGCATCGTGAATATGCTAACGGCCAATTGGGGTTGGATTTACCGAAAAATCATTCGACCGCGGCTTAGAGCAAACGGTGGTCATGGTCGTTTTTTGGATGTTGGTTTTGGAGGAGGCGATGTTATCGATAGGCTTGCTCTTATGTGCAAAAAAGATGGTTTTGAAGTGGAGTTTCTAGGTATAGATTTAGACAAGAGGGCCGTTGAATTTGTGAACAAAAAAAGTCACCTTAGTAATGTACATTTCTTGGCCATTGATGCTAGAGATATTTTGAAGAGTAACGAAAAATATGACTTTGTAATTTCAAATAGTGTACTCCACCATTTGCAAGACTCCGAACTCATCGAATTCTGTGCAATTACGAAAGGCATTGCTCGATGCTGTGTGATTCACAACGATGTGGCAAGATCTGCTTTTAGCTATTATTTTTTCCGTCTAATTTTTCCCTTACTCGCTCCTTTTATCAAAAAAAGTTTTGCGGGCGTTGACGGCGCATATTCCATTCGACGAAGTTTTTACAGAGAAGAATTGGCCTCATTGGTAAGCAAAGATTGGAAAGTTATAAAAGTGTTTTTTCCTCCACGTCTCCTACTTACAAATGAATTTCCAGCGTCAACAAATCCCAATTGCCAAGGGGAAACAAAAACTAAACTGAAATAGTCCACCGAAAGATGATGAGTTCTATTGTAGTCTTCTGTCATCGGCCCGAAATATATTTCTCATGGTCTCTAATGCATATTAATGCTACAGTTTATCTAGTAATAAACAACTGAGGGATTAATATTTATATCGGCGTCAACTACTTGCCCCTAAAGGGGACGAGCTTGTGAAAACAAGCTCCACGTTGACCAGACTAAGCACAAGCTACGTTACTCGCGAATATATAGGCACTCCGAGATGTTTCTCCAGTCCCGGACTCTGCGGTTAGTGGTTAAATAGGTGTAAGGAGTTTAGGCCAGTGCTGCTAACAAAAACCGC
>JADGBS010000002.1:52798-55198 GCA_015231325.1 Oligoflexia bacterium
ACAATCACCCGGGCAACCGGAGAACTGAGAGGTAACTATCAGGAGGAGTATTTTGATGAAAATCAAAGTGAAAGTATTGATTTTGTCGGCCCTAATGTTAATTTTTCATCAATTTGACCGGTCTTATGCCAGTGATCTTACTACGATCAAAAAAAATGGAGTACTCCGTCACTTAGGTATTCCATACGCAAATTTTGTTACTGGCAGTGGCGATGGAATGTCAGTGGAAATAGTTAAACTGTTTGCCCAAAAGTTAAATGTTAAATATGAATATGTAGAGGTAGACTGGGATAATGCAATTCCAAGTTTGATTGGCAAAAAAATAAAGGTCAATGACAAAGAAATTACTTATCAGGAAAGTACACCAATCCGTGGAGATCTAATCGCCAGCGGAATAACTGTAATTCCATGGCGTCAGCAAGTTATTAATTTTTCCGGAGCGGAATTCCCCACCCAGGTTTGGCTGGTAGCATCCGCAGAATCTAAAATCAATCCGATCAAACCGAGCGACGATATGGATAGGGATATTGCGCAGACGAAATCTCTACTTACCTCTATGGGAAAATTAAAAACCTGTCTAGGTCCTTCTCTTTACTCTTTGGATAAAATTCAGGGGCTAAAATTAATACTGTTTCCCGGACCGCTGAATGATATCGCTCCGGCCCTTTTACAAAAACACGCCGAGGTGGCAATTCTTGACGTTCCAGATCTGTTGGTGGCGATGGAGAAATGGCCGGGAAAGATAAAAGTAATCGGTCCGATTTCTAAACAACAGGAGATGGCGATAGGGTTTGAAAAAAATTCAGTAGAACTTAAAACGGAATTTGATAAGTTTTTGGAAGAGATTAAAAAAGATGGTCGTTACTGTGCGATTGTAAAAAAATATTACTCCTCGGCATTCTCCTTTTTTCCTGAATTCTTTAAAAATTGTATAAATAAATAATTGATTAAAAATCAATCTGCCCCATCCACTTTAGTGTCTATTAGTTGTCTATTAGTTGTCTATTAGTGACGATAAGATGGTGTGAATAGAAAAAAAAATGGAAAATTCTAAAAATCGAACTACAGTCCCTCGCTATCCAATGGCCAGAACAGCTAGGATAGCTAGAATAACTAGAAGTGATCTACTTCTAAACTTGGTATTATCTGCACTGGGAGTGGCCCTTTTCATCGGTCTTGGTTACCTATGTATATCGAATTATTTGGCGGAAATAAAACTTAAAGAAAAACAGCAAGAGAAAATGGTGGCGGAAAATAATGATTTTGCTGCCTTGCTTGGATATTTTTATCTAGAACGGATCCGAGATGTTCAAGACATACATCAGTCTTCTGCGATCGAATCTTTTTATAAGAATCGAGCATTGGGGATGTCGATGCAGTATGGTCTTAAGGCCGGCATGGATATCATAGGTGAATATTTCAGCAAGGTTTTACAATATAAGAATATTCTTTCTGCCGATGGTCAAAAAATATCAGTGTACCAACGGATAGTGTTGTTAGATCAAGATTTTAGCATTTTGGTCGATTGTCGTCTGGGTGATGGATGCAATTACTTATCAGGTAAAATAGTTTTGCCAAGCATGGATAAGAATCCAAATACTCCAACATTTTTAATAAACAAAAATAATAATTTTTTTGAAGAGATTATTTATAGTAACTATAAATTTAAAGATGTTTTATCTGGTCATCTTTTAGTCTATATGGCCCCCTGTGTTGCCCCCCAATCTTTTCGACAACTAGGGGACTATATCATTACTTATAAAAATCACCCCTTCTATGGACATTGCTTTGGCAACAAAGTTCTTCTGCATGATGAATATATTTCTCAGATACAATTTGTCGCTATTGGAGGAACTCCATTTAAAGTGGGCAAAGCGATCACTAAAAATGATATATTATCTACCACTACCTTCTATTTGATAGGACTTGGATCACTACTGATAGTAATTTTGATTGCGGCATTCCTGGTAATTAGGGAAAAAGGAAGATCGGCCAAGGCCAAGATGGAATTGCAAAATCAGGTCTTCCGATCCTCTAAATTGGCCTCAATCGGATTGCTTGCTGGTGGAGTGGCACATGAAATTAATAACCCGCTTACCATCATCCAAGGGCAAATGGATATTTTTAGCTCCGATCTAGAAAGTGGTGTGGTCGACCCAAAGCAAATAAAAGAATGTTTTAATATTATGACAGATGCTGTTGATCGTATTGCTTTCATCGTGCGCGGATTGGGAATTTACGGACGAGTAGAAGAAGACCAGAACGTTACCAATACCAATGTCAATGTCAATTATGCTATCGAAACCTTGTTAAACTTAGTTGGGCCGATATATGAGAAGTTACACATTAAGATAAAAATAAATTTAGTTTCTCCCGCTCCATCTATCAAAGGAAACAACT
>JADGBS010000002.1:55208-62289 GCA_015231325.1 Oligoflexia bacterium
GCTTGCTATACAGTTGGCGGGTATTATCAACAATGGCCCGCCGATATCGATTGATGTCATCTCTAATGCCAAGGATGCTGTCTTAGAAAAAGAAGGTGGATTGATAGAAATCTCTAATTCTATTCATGACGGAAAATTAATAATTACTGTTGCTGATAACGGATGTGGTATCAAAGAAGAAGAAATACTGAAAATATTTGATGCTTTCTATACCACCAAGCCGATCGGAAAAGGTACAGGTCTTGGCCTTGGAATAACCCGTTCATTGACCGAAGATATGGGTGGCGTGATTACAGTGAAAAGTAAGTTTGGAGAAGGAAGTGTTTTTTCTGTCTCATTTCCTATTAATATCGAAAATCATCATCATCCAGATGATATGCACGTCTCAAGCAAAAAAAATATTGAGGAATTTAAGATTATTGGTAGAGCATTGGTGGTAGATGACGAAAAAGAGATATTACGAATCATGTTGAACTATCTTCAACATATCGGCCTAACAGTGGATACTGCTTCTAATGGTGAAGAAGGACTTTCTCTAATCCGTAAAGGCGGATACGATTATATGTTCTTAGACATCAAAATGCCAAAGATTGATGGAATCAACCTGCTCAGAATGGCAAAAGAGCAATGCCTGATTAAAAATGGGCGGGTGATATTGATGACCGGTAATTCTCAAAATGAGAGTGATGAAAAATTGTTCCAAAATATGATGGAACTGGCCGATGAGATTATCCAAAAGCCCTTTACGAAAGATATTCTATATCAAATAATCAAAGAATTGAGTCAAGTGAAGCCTCCGCCGCCACCTCCACCTCTACCGCCGCTGGACTAAAAATCCAGCGGGTGGGTATAAAGATCCAACAGCAACATCTTCACGAACAGGTCGATTCTGGCCTACACTACCTTTCTGGACTACACTACTAAGAACATGTAACATTTAAATTACATAGCTTGACTGAAATATCTGGGAATAGTGTATTCTTTCTGGCCCAATCTTCACATTTATTAATAACTCTGTTGCGCACAAACGCCTCTATTAATCCCTGTGAAACAAATTCTGTTCTTAAGATTCTTGTCTTGCAGGTTACTATAAAACTAAAACTGTCGCTTTCATCTGCAATAACAGTGGTGGATAGTAAAATTAAAAACGCGGTCACAAAAAACATTCTTTTTGTTTTCACTGGTATAACCTCCATAAAAGTTTATAACTGAGTGATGATCATTAGCATGTTCGAGATAGTTTGTTTAGATAAAATTTTCTCGTGTAGAAAAATTAATAAACTCTTCATCCGCCGTTAAGCGATAGTCATCAAAATTAAGTGCATTACTGTAATCATCAGTGTTCGAGGTTTAGAGGTTTAGAGGTTTATTTGTAGTTGCTGTTACCGCAGAAGTTGGAGTCACTCAATCGACAACTAATAGCAACTCGTTAAAAAAATTTAAAGCTTCTTTGCTTCTGAGTGTGGACTTTCACCACTAGTTAGGGTGCACTTATCTAGGCGCACAGTTCGCCGTTATTTTCCATCGATTCCGTGGAAGTGGAAGTTTCCGGTATTTTTTCAATTTTCGGGTTAAAGAAAAGGCAGCTTCTTGCCGTAAGAAGTTAGGAGGTTTAATAAGGCATCGGGTGTTTGAGTAGACAATGTTGAATTTACAATATAAGTCAGGTTAACCAATGTTTTCTATTTCCTTTGCTTACGCTCTTAGAGAGGGGAAATTTATGCAACAAAACCAGCATTTTTTTATAAAAGACTATGCTTTAATTATTATTTTGATATGTCTGGTGTTTTCACAGAGCGCATTAATGGCAAGTACAGAAAGTATGAGAAACGTGGAGGAGACAACGTGCGTTCAGCTAAAAGGAAAATGGAATAAAACAAGTTCTGAATGTTGTTGTGAATTGGTCCCTTCTCCTGTCAAATTGTTTTCAATAGACCAACCAAATATAGATGAAAAATATTTCCCATTAAAAAAATGTTATGATTTTAGTAATCCTAACAGTGAAGGCAAAAAACGGTTTTTAGAACAACTCCTGGTCGATACCAATTCGTCCTGTAATAATCCCGGAACAGTTGGTCTAGCTAGTTCAACTCTTGGAAATCTAACAGATATATCTAATTCTCCTAGCACTTTTCAACAATTTCCCCTAAGTTCAACATACAAAGAACTGTACCGATCGAAAGAAGATGAAAAGATTGAATTAGATAGTGGAGATGTCGCTGCTATTCATTGGGATATTCAATACTTAAGTAACGAGGAGCAACAAAAAACTAAGGCGACAATTTCAAATGGACAAATTTCACGGTTTGATAATACTCCATGGGATACTAAAAATTCATCCATAAAAACTACTTATCTTACGCAAGCGAGACCGATACACAAGAAAATTTCAGAAACAAAAGGGGTTGCTCTTTATGTCATAGATAAAAATGGACAATTAATGATTATGGACAACTCAGAAACTGGAAAATTTCAACATTCAAGTTTGGTAAACGGCGAATCAGTGATTGCTGCTGGAGAAATAATTACCAGCAATGGTAGACTTCTCTATATTAATAATAGATCACTTGTCTATGACAATCCTCCACCTATTTCTATTATTAATGCATTAATAATCTTGCGTAAACAAGGTGTAAACGTTGATGATGTCTCAATGGGAATTTTTTATCCAAGGAATATGTATTGTTCATCTTCAACATCCTTGGCTAGAGATTTTTTTCCTTCTTATGGGTATTATTATAATTGGAATATATCTTATTAGCGTATCTGAATCAGGCCCAATAGGAAATACTGTAACCGCTAACATAACACAGGACATGCGAATTATGCCTCAGGCACCGTTACCTGGCATAGTTCGGATGCCCATTCCTCCAAGTGTCCCCCTATTCCATTTTCCTCGAAGTGATGCATTGAATGACTGGTATGCTAATCAGGCGATTTTGCTAAATAGAATTAAACAATTAAAAAAAACGAACTCTCCTATACATGAGGCCCAAAGTAAGGCCCTCGAGCTTGCCCTGCTACAAGCATACTACAAAACTGCACCATTATCGGAATCTGACGGGGTTCAGATGTCACCTTTACAGCAATCCGGTATTTCTTCTGGGCTTCCTGCCAGTTACCACCGGGGGCCAAATATGCTCGTAAATATGATTGAGGGGGAATATAAGAAAAAGATGGGGTACTATTGTATTAATTTGGTTTCAGGAAAATAATTTAGAAATGTTCTTCAACGACAATGGCCTGGACCTAATGGGCAAAACTACAGCATAAGTAGTATCGAGGATCTCAATAATCTTAAGGGGATCTTATCAAGCATAAATACAAGCACTCCTATTGTAAACGATTTTACAGTAGATTTTTCTCCTTGGAATGAGAGCGCCTCTCCAAGTTCTATTCAGATGGCGTTGAACCAATGGACCCAGCAACTTAATCCATCTGAAATGGAAATCGCCAAGCATATTCACTTTTTTTCTTTTTTTAAATACCAAAATCAAGATATTGTTGCCAGTCTTCAGATAGAAAAAAATCAATGGAGTGGCAAGTTAGAAACAAGTTGCAATCATTTATTCCACGAGTTGGCATTATCTGGTCATATGTTAACCCAAGATCAGATAAAGGCAGCTTGGCTAAATATTGCGGATCCTGAGACAATTTTAAATTCTTTAGGTATTCCAACTGGTCGTATTAGCAGTTTAAAACTTGTTGCTCCAATGATTATGGAAACAGATTTAAAAAAATTATTCAGTTCAAAGAATGCCAGAACCATGATGTCTTTTGCTTTGCTGGGACAAAGACCAGGTGATCCCCCTTACTTAAGGATATTACCAGCAGCTACATTAAATCTTTTGAATGGGTTAATGAAAGAGAATGTGGACTTATTTTTTAATCAAAAGGAAAACGAGGAATTAAAAAAAATATTTAATGTTAGTTTACATCGCATTAAAAATGCCATGGATAATGCAGTTAGGCAAAAGAACAACTTTTCTCAATTTTTGAATCAAATAGAACAGATTCATCAAGAAATTCAAACGATCTTAGCTTTGGTGTCACCATATGATGCAACTGCTTTCGAAAGTAACGTTATTGATAAATTGACATCAGGGGACTCTCCAATCATCCCTCGTTCTTTAATGTCTGATACTTACACACCTAGAGTATATCTTCGGAACTCTGCAATGCATGGTTTTTCTTCGATACTTTCCGGAATTGAGCGTCAAAAAGGTGATAATAAGCTCAATGTAGCGGTTTTACATGGGACCTACTTTGAAGCATCCGACTTAGCTCATTCGGCACAAACTTACAAAATAACTACTTTGAACGGGGATGCCTTCAACCAAACAGGTACTTTTAGTAACATTCCCGATGGTAAGAAATTTGATGTTTTTATGTGCGAATTTCATCATAATATTTCTACAGATAGTAAAAAATATTTTCAAGAAAAAATCTTAGACCAAGTATTATACTTGGCCCATAATGGTAAGTTTTCTGACAAATTTACTATTGTCATTGATAATACTATTGGATCTGAAAAATCCGAGGAAGTCAAAGAGTTCCTCAATAATCCAGAGATTGTAAATTTAATACAGCAAGGACGGTTAAACGTAGCGTTTGTAAAGAGTGCTCAGAAATTTGATATGTTAGGGATAGATAACTATAATGGGGGCGCGATAACGACGGTGAATAACCCACAGGACTTTGCCGTCTTTAATAGAAATATGCAAATTCCCGAAGAACAATTAAAAGGGTTAAGCTATCAAGGATTAACGCACCTAGAAAAATATGGTAGAGATGACATCAATCGATATCGGCGGGCCATTGTTGATAATACCCGCCAACTGTATAGCAAGCTCCCCACTGCTGCTATTTTTTCTGAAAACAGCAGTAGATACAATTCTTTTCAAATCTCAAAAAATGATGACCCTCAATCAGCTTTTTTAGATTTAAAATTTCGATCAAAAGAGGTGAGGGACGCTATTAATAAATCGATTAGAGAATATTTTAAGCAGAATGGATTATCTCTTACAAACAGAGGAAGCTATGGATTTCAGACAACGAATGTGATAAGTATTGCGGGCCATTCTCTGTTGAGAATAACCCCAGGGCTGGATAGCGGGGAATCTATTGATAAAATGGCCAAATATTTTGTTGTTATTCAAGGTTGTTTCGAAAAAATACAAGGTGAAAATCCACAAGGTTCAGAAGATGATTTGGATCAAAAATTTATTCAGTCATTGAATGGAAGAACGTGTGTGTAAGGGGCAGTAAAAGTGACAGATAGATCAGTTAGAAGCAATATATAAACTTCATATGGTTGAAAACTGAGCTTAACCCATATCTTTTTTGAGATCAAACATCATCACTAAATATTTAATGCCAATTAAAAGTTAAAACAAAATAAAGTGGTCAGACAAAAAAACATTGTCCATATCAAATCGCCTATTGCGCTTCGCTTACTCTGCTGATTGAATTTTTCTGATTATTTCTGCGCTCATATTTGCAACATCTTCTTCGGTAATTTCGATGGACACACCTAACTTCCTCGAGAAAAAAAGTGCTAGTTCCCGAGAGACGACTGAAATTTTTTGAGCAAGATTAGTTGCCGATCCACGAGGTTCATGGCCGTAATCATTCAAAAGTTTTACGATATCCTGTGCCCCAAATACTTGCGCCAACTCTGTCGCTTTTTTGGGCAACATGGTATAATAATTAGCACTACTAGCTCTGTAATAAATAGGTAGATGAACGTCAGGAGCATTTTGACCTTCCAAAACTCCTCTAACCAGTAAAGAATCTCTGGTTAAAACAGCAAATGCAAAAAGTGGAACACTGAAATAATCTCCCCGAATATATCTGCCTAACAACCCGTACCTGGAAGCAAACGTTAATTCGCGTTTAATGTATTGTAGCTGAGTTGCGTTAACCATACGTAGAGGTGGTTCAAACATACAAGTAACTTCTTCCTGCGGTATAAAAGAAATGTCATACTTTAATTGCTCGCATGCCGCCCTTCCTTGGTTGCCTTCTACCCACGAAAAGACTTGTTGTAAAATTTGATCCTTTCCTTGATCAAAGAGAAACTGAACTTGGAAACATCAATTAACGTCGGAGAAACTCCCCGCCCATTACCATTTGCATCCAGGACGGCCCGCAAAACAGACAGACCAACTGTCTCGCTTTGATAACTAAGATAACTAAAAATAACAATTTTATCAAGAAATTCATCAAATGCCTGATTTTGAGACAACATCTGGAGCACTTTGTCCGTAACAGCGGCCCCTGCATCAAGAAGAATTCCAGCAGCGCCGATGTTGGAATGTTTAAAATCTTTTTCAATAGGTAGATTACCGTGCGATTGGCCTCGAAGGTTAATCAGCGACGGATCCTCCGAAAGCATTTTCTTCAACTCAGCGTTTGGTTGTTCATTATTGTTGGTGATAAGTCCATGAACCTTTCTGATGGTCTGTGGGTCATTACCTGCTACGACAGTCAAAGGTAGTTCATCACTGGCGAATGCGGTGCAGTCAATAGTTACGCTAAAAGCGACGACTATTAGATTAGCAAGTAAACATAGAGCACCCGATAATTTATTCACAGGAAAAAACTCCTTGGAAAAAAAAGTCAACTATGGAAGAAAAAGCGGAATCAATGGCGTTAGCGGGGGCATTGTAGCACAAAAATTTTCTGGCCGGTTCGGAAATTTATTCGCACTTGACCAGAACAACTTGCAATTTCCAGAATGGCACTAGAATAGGTTCGGGGACTGTAGTCTAAAATAGAAAATAACTGCGAACTTATTAGCTGTCAGACAAAAAAAATTGAATATCGAGCTTTAGATGTATGCCCCAGTTACTAGATAAATTACCTCATCTTTAGAATCTTTAAATGTCGCTTTCTCAAAAAATGATTTTTTCCTCTTCACTTTCTTATCAGTTGGATCCGGCCAATTATACTCAATCTCAATATATTTAGGATTAATTTCCATACGTCTCTTTGTTAACCAACGTGATACTTTAACTGGCATGAATGAATATTGATTTGCTTCAATGATAGTAGTTCTAACATAGTGATTGCCCATTTT
>JADGBS010000300.1:0-3095 GCA_015231325.1 Oligoflexia bacterium
GCACTGGAGCAATGGCGAGGGCCACGGCCGCTGGAGTAAATAATGTTAGTGAAGAGGGTGGGTTTGTAGCAGACACCGCACACATTGGTAAAACTATTCTCCCATGGATACGTCCTAGGCAATATAAACCATACATCGGTCGTCATGTACAAATATGTGACAACGCCAAGGTGTCTGGAGACGCTTTCATCTTAGATAAGGCCAAAATATTTGAAAATGCAGAAATCGCAGAAGAGGCCATGATTTTTGGAAATGCTATGGTGTTTGGGAACTCCAAAGTCTATTGGTGGCCTAAAATCGGGGGCAATGCTCGCATACATGGTAACGCTACCATCTCTCATAAAGCTATCATTAATGGATCAGCTGAAATATATGGAAATGCCTTTGTAATAAATTTTTCTCGTGTTTTAGGAAATGCTAAAATTTCTGAGGATGCTATCATAGCGGAAGAAGCAATAATCTATGGTAGTGCCGTAATCAATGGAAATGCACGTATTGGAGGGATGGCCCGTGTTCACGACTTTGCTCATGTCTTTGGACTTAGTTATGTTGCAGGAACTACCATTGTTAATGGAGATGCTCAAATTACACAAAATCTATATGCAAACCCTATAATTGCAGGAGTCTTTCGGGGCACTTTTCCTGATCCGGATTTAAATGAGGAAATAAGAGACCCAGCTCGCATTCTTTTACGTGATCGCCCACTAAATCAATTACAGAGTAACTATGCAAATTTGATTGAAATTAAAACAAACAAATACAAAGATAAAAAAATAGAAGAAATTTTTAAAACATTACAAGAGACCGCTAGTCTCAATCCTAATTTAGGCATAGTACTTAAAAATCCTCTCGATCTAAATACAATTGAATCTGCAGAAGATCTCTTTAAAATATTACAAGCACCACCGTACAAATATCAAGGAAGCATCAACGATCTTAAAGATATGCTTATGAAAATGTTAATCAACATTGAAGTATATTTAGATCATTTGGCGAGTACGATGGAAAATACGATGGCAAATACTAGCACAGATTTGAACAAATTCAAGATTGATCCTATTGGAGCAGCGACCGGTGGAATAGGTCATATAGATTATAATGCCAAATTGAAAAATTTAAATCTTCCAACAAACAATAAACATTTGCAGAAATTATTTAAAGCAATTTCCACTCCTGAAGTTTTAGATAAGCTTTGTTATTTAGATCCAAGCGATAGTGGAGACAACAAGCAAAAAGTAACAGATCTGGCACGTTTTTTTAACGAAATAACAGAGACTATTGATTTTATCAGTGGAAATTATGGTTTAGGAAATTATTCTCCGGCCTATTTTGAAAGACCAAAAACATTTAAAAATAAAATCATGTATGAAACTTCAATGGTTGCTAATAAAGTTAATCAATTAACTCTTGAACAAAAACAAATGCTAGCACAAAACTTAATCCATGCTGGAAGACACTGTCCAGATGCTAAACGACATCAGAGTGAAAGTAGTTATTTTACAATTTGTACTGATCAATTTGAAGAAGATCAAAATTCAATCTATGACATTAACGATAGATATGCTCATGCATATCTATTGGCCCAAAAAATCAAACGTGATATTTTGACTTCCATTATTCAAAACAGCATAGCATCTACTGGTGCTACTGCTGAAAGTGCCAGCATTTTTGCGGCCACATGGGATAGATTAGCTCCCTCTCTCGGGTTAGAAAAAACAAACACTCCTTATCCTGGTCTTGCTTTAAGAAATATAACCACAGATGATTTTTTTAAAAAGTATACGGTTAAGAAATTAGTTAATGCTTACAAGAAAGAAAATAGCGAACGCATACTTAGTGAAAATGCTCAACTACTACGTGAGTTTGTAGATAAAGATCTCTTTACTGAATTTTTCTCTAAATTAGAACTAATTAAATTTGGTCTTTTAAAAAACTAACTTTTACCGGACTCTTTTAGGTAGACTGTATATGAATAATATAATATGCTATATATGAAAGCATAATTAATAATTATCTTCTATATATAGGAGTGTAATATGCGATCTTCGGTTCATGACATTCTTCCCCCTAGTGTGCGAAAATCCTTGAAAAAGCTTGGTACTGACATTGCAATCGCTCGCCGAAAAAGAAAATTAACCTGTTCTATGATGGCCGAACGAATAGGTGTTTCTGAGGGAACATACCTTAGGGTTGAAGAAGGAAATCCAACTGTCTCTCTTGGAATATATGCCATGGTCCTTTTTGTTCTTGGTTTTGGAAATATACTAGGTGATATAATCGATAGCAGAAATGATGAACAAGGACTGATTTTGGATGAGGAACGTCTACCTAAACGAGTCCGCGTGAAAAAGGGCCCTTCTAAATTATGAAAAATAATATTAAAGTTTGCCTCGGTAAAGAAGGGATCGTCATAGGAACTCTTCGATACAATAGTGAGGGTGCCAGAGAAAGTGCCATATTTGAATATGATTCTTCCTGGCTGTCCAGTGCTAGCAATCCTAACCATTTTGACATTGAACCTAATCTCCCCCTACTTCCAGGTCCCCAGTTTCATCGTAAAACAAAAGATGGATCAATTTTTCATGGGGCCATTGCAGATACCGAACCAGATGGATGGGGAAGAAAAGTTATACTTCGAGATCATGCTAAACGCCGCAAAGAGGCCTTAAAGCGTGGAACTCCATTCGAGAATAGGCCTCTTAACGAATTAGATTTTTTATTGGCCGTGGATGATTTTAGTCGAGTTGGGGCCTTAAGATTTCAAGATGAAAATGGAATTTTTAAACGTGCTCCAGAAGATTGTAAAAATAAACGAATGGCACCACCACTTATTGAACTTAATCATTTATTAAAGGCCTCTCGTGCAGTTGAAAATAATACTGAAACTGCGGCCGATCTTGCTTATCTGCGAGGTAGAGGGACATCTCTAGGGGGCATGCGTCCGAAATGCACTGTGATTGATAATGATGGACAACTGTCTATTGGTAAATTTCCAAGCATTAGTGATGAACGTCCAGTTACCAAGGGTGAAGTGTTGGCCCTCCAACTGGCCGCTGATGCCGGTATCAATGCGGCCAAGGCCAGAATTGTTGATA
>JADGBS010000300.1:3105-3609 GCA_015231325.1 Oligoflexia bacterium
CAGTAGCACTTATCAGACGTTTTGATCGTACAAATAGTGGGAACCGACTTATGTACATTTCTGCCGCAACTCTTTTAGGTGTCGAGGCCACTGGTTCTGAACAGCATACTTACACCGAAATTGTTGATGCGATAAGAATACATGGGGCAAATGTTCAAAAGGACATCACTGAACTTTGGCGACGAATGGCCTTCTCAATTTTAATTACTAATACTGATGATCATTTACTTAATCATGGTTTTTTACACACTCATCATGGAAAGTGGCAACTCTCTCCCGCCTTTGATATTAATCCAAGTCCAGAAAGAATTCGGGAATTAAAAACTTGGATTTCGGATGAGACAGGCCCTGAGGCCTCAATAGAGGCACTGCTATCGATTGCTCCCTACTTTCTAATCAACATTTCCCAGGCAAAAGTAATTCTTAGTGAAGTTAATAAGGCCGTAAGTAGATGGAGGAAGAAAGGTCGTGCTCTTGGGATGAATGACGTTGAACTCGATCTGT
>JADGBS010000300.1:3639-4134 GCA_015231325.1 Oligoflexia bacterium
TCAGCAATAAAAATAAAGGCGATCAAAAAGAGTACAAAAAACAAAAAATAGATCAAGGAGAATCTTTTTCTTTTTAACTAACTATTTCTTCAACAACAAAATGACCAAATTTAAAATAGTAAATAGTTTGCAAGAAAATAAAAATTAAATATTTTTTATTCATAGTCCGCCCGAAAAATTAGGCGAGTTGCAACTAATTAAAAAATATTTATTTTTGCTAACATTTTGATTCTTATTCATTTAATAAAAAATCATTTTTTTTTATTTTTTTAAAAAAAAATTAAAATATACTGTAGACTACTATCGATTGCGACAAGGTTCAAATTACTTTATTTGATCTTTGTTAGAAAATATTAAAAAACAGGAGGATTTCATGAAATTTATTTTTAACTGTCGTTTATTAATTACAATTAGCTTTATGCTTTTCTTTGCATGGAGTGCTTATTCCAACGATGAACATAGTCTTTGTAATGTATCTCATGCAGGTTATGAACA
>JADGBS010000301.1 GCA_015231325.1 Oligoflexia bacterium
CGTACAGACCCGTCTCGATACTCTCTAATCTCCACTGTTTTTCTTTTCAGGGAAAATGTCACATTGGAGTCTATTAAGAATTGTTCTCGATTGTAGTGAATGATTAATCCTGGATTAATTGTTCTTACAGTAATCTTACAAAAGATATCCTCTAAATGAATGCCTTTAGGTAGTTCTCGATATGCACTCTGTTCTTTTTCAGGTTGAATCGCAAATTGATTATTATGTATAAATAGATATTCTTTTAAAAATTGGTTGGCCTGATCAATCGTGGTTATCGAGCGAATGCGCATTTCTGAAATTAATCGATCCTGTAATGTTTTAAACAATCTTTCTACCCGGCCTTTTAAGCAGGCATAAGAATGCACCCTTAATGTTCGATAAAAACAGAACATTTCGCATTATTCACCCATTTCACCCTTGGTATGGCAAAAAATTTATTCTTATAGAGAGGAAAAACAATTGTGGAGGAGACCGTTTGTTTTTTTATGACAACTCTGATAATTTCGTTTCCCTACCAACGGAGTGGACAAGTATGGCAAAAGAAGATCCTTTTATCAAAATTTCAAAGGGACGATCTTATTTTCGCTTTCAAGATCTCCTAGAATTATGTGAGCTTGTAAAAACAATAAAAGCACGAACTGTTGAAGAAAAAAAGCATCGGCAAACGAAAAAAATAAAGGAGAAAAGAAAAAAAAATAAAAAATAAACAAGAAGGTTTATTATGAGAGAACAATCTAATTTTAAAGTAACAGCATCACATTTAAAACGTGATGCTTACTTATACATACGACAATCAACTATTAAGCAAGTTTTCGAAAATACAGAAAGCACTAAAAGGCAATATGCTCTCAGAGAGCGTGCTGTAAGTATTGGTTGGCCATTGGATAAAATTAAAATCATCGACACTGACCAAGGACATTCCGGAACATCAAGTGCTGATCGCATTGGCTTTCAAAAGCTTGTGGCAGATGTAGGACTAGGTAAAGTTGGTATTGTTTTAGGTCTTGAGGTTTCTAGATTGGCCCGCAATTCATCGGACTGGCATCGACTTATCGAAATTTGTGCTTTAACGGATACTCTTATTCTTGATGAAGATGGAATTTATGATCCTTGCAAATTTAACGATAGAATGCTCCTAGGATTGAAAGGAACTATGAGTGAGGCTGAAATTCATGTTATCTGTGATCGTTTACAAGGAGGCCTTATCAATAAGGCAAAGCGAGCGGAATTAGAAATACCTCTTCCTTGTGGTTTTGTTTATTTGGAAAATGGCAAAATTGTACTTGACCCTGATCAACAAGTACAAAAATGCTTTCATGAGCTTTTTAGAATGTTTCGGCAATTAGGTTCAGCAACAAGTGTGGTAAAATTTTTTAACAACAATGGAATAAAATTTCCAGGTAAAATTCAAACTGGTCCATATAAGGGATTGCTTAAATGGGGAAGGTTAACACATTCTCGAACTCTACGTATTTTACACAATCCTCGTTATGCTGGCGTATTTGCCTTTGGTAAATCGCATACACAAAAACTTCCCTCTGGAAAATCGCTAACTAAACGCCTTCCGCGTGAAGAATGGATTGTCTTCATGCCTAATGTACACACTGGATATATTTCATTGGCAGATTTTGAAGAAAATAAAAAAATATTAACTAGAAACGCTGAAGCCATTGGGATTAATCACAGAGCACCTCCTCGCGAAGGACCGGCCTTGTTGCAAGGTTTGGCCGTATGTGGGCGTTGTGGAAAAAAAATGACGATCAGATATCATGTTAGAGGAGAGAAAAAAATTCCTGATTATCTATGCCAGACTAAAGGAATTGAATATGCAATACCTATTTGCCAATCAATATGTGGAGCAAATATTGATATCTTTATTTCTAAAATTTGCATAGAAAGAATGTCTCCTGAGGCCATTGAAATGGTATTGAATATAGAGGAGAATTTAAAGAAAAATCGTAAAGAAATAGAAGTCTTGTTGAAGAAAACAATTCAAAGTGCAAAATATGAATCTGAACTTGCTCATCGTCGCTATTTGCAAGTTGATCCTGATAATCGTCTTGTGGCCGCTACACTAGAGACCTCATGGAATGCGGCACTTAAGGCTTTAGCTGAAGCAGAAGCAAATTACCAAAAACATAAAGAACAAATTGAAAAAGAGATAGAAGTTAATTCTAAAAATGATGTTTTTGCTTTACCTAATAATTTAAAAAAAATATGGGAAAATGAACATACCACAGATAAAGATAGAAAGAGGATCATCCAATTTTTAATTGAAGATGTAACTCTTTTGAAAAAAAAGAAAAAAATATTAACTAAGATTCGATTTAAGGGAGGAAAAACAGAAATTCACAATATCGATATTCCTCCTGCTGGTTGGGCAAAACTAAGAACCAGTGATGAGGTTGTTAGAAATATCGACAATCTTTTAGAAAAGCATAGTTCTAGCAAAGAGATGGCCCAAATACTTAACGATCAACATTTAACTACCGGTAAAGGAAAAAAATTTAACCATTGGACAATTACACGTCTTATTCTTAAAAAAAGCCTAAAAACTAGATACCAGAGGCTTCGCAAAGCAGGCATGCTTACAGCTTCAGAAATGGCAAAAAAATATAAGGTTTCTATAAATACAATTCGTAATTGGTATCGTAAAAAACTTATTCGTTTTCATTACTATAACGATCGTCATCAGGCGCTCTATGAGTCTTGTAATCAAATTCCTATTATGATAAAAAACTCGTGGAGATTGCCACTTTCTAATCGATCTTCAAAGCACACAGGAGGTGCAGTATGAAGCGCAATCATTGGCCTGAGGAGAATGGGCCAATATCGAGTGTATATCTAGCTCTCTTAGAGCTCTGGCCACATTTGAAAACCCTTCTCTCTTTTTATTATCATAGATACCAGCTTTATCTGAATATAACAGATGAAACCTTCCTTTTCTTTTAAGTATATCGACCAAGACGTCCATTGTTGCAAAGGTGGTCTCAGATATTGAAAACTTTGCTCCTAAAATCTTTCCAGTAGCATCGTCAATACCTGCAATTAGACAGCTTTTTTGATCCCCAAACCATTGGTGAGTACTTCCATCAATTTGAATCATAATCCCCTCTGATTCATAACGAGAACGCAGTCTTCTGTTCTTATTTGGTGCTCTTTTTCTAAGATGTAACGATCCAGATGCAATTAAAATTCGTCTTACAGTTGTATAGGAAGGACGAAAGTGTTGAAGTTCATCTTTAAGTTTTTCCCAAAAATGTTTGATGTTAAAACCAACATACTTGGTTCGAAATAGCATTTTTATTCTTTCTTCAATTTCCTCAAGGGTTTTATTTTTTGGAGTCTTACCTTTATTCCCATGAAAAAGGGAAAGAACTCCATGTTGACGATAAGATTTTACCAATCTTGAGAACTGACGTTCACTTAATTCTAGAGACTGAGAGGCCGCTTTACGATCAATAAGCCCCTCAAGATATTTAGCAAGAATGTCTACCCTAATTTGAACTTTTCTGTTAATTTCAAACATAACCGTCCCCTTCTTAATTGAATTGTTTTTTTGGTAAATCAAATAGTCTCAATTAAGCATGGGGTCGGTCAATATCCCTTGTTTATATTCCAATGACATTTTTACTGATTATCTACAAAACACCTGTAACAAAAATACCTGTAAGAACTAATAAAAGTGAGGATGAAAAAATTATGCTTGATAAAACAATTTATACAAAAATTAATGAGAGTAAGTGCATTGGTTGTGGTTTGTGTGCCAAAGTTTGTCCTCTACGTTCAATTAGCATCACAGTAGATAACAATAACAATAATTCCAAGTCGACGACGGCCAAGGCAAAATTTACTGGCACAGAATCGATATCATGCGGTCATTGCATGGCCATTTGCCCACAAGGTGCAATCACAGTTGATTCAATCGATAAAAAAACCTTAGAATTTAATACTTTTAAAATCGAAAATAAGTGTATTCAACCTGGAGCTCAATCAAGAGAAGCAGGATCATCCTCTCTTGATTTTTTAGAAACAAAAACATTAGTAGAGTTGATGTTATCAAGAAGATCGTGTCGCTCTTATAAAGACAAAGAAGTATCAAAAGAAATAATTGAAGATTTAA
>JADGBS010000302.1:0-395 GCA_015231325.1 Oligoflexia bacterium
AAACAGGCGCTTCTCGCGGCTGTAAATAAACTATCGGAAGAATTGCGGACCCTTGCTCAATATTCAAATTAGAAACAACGAGCGCCCAATCTTTTCGTGCATTTAAAGAATTTTGTAAATCAATTCCAGGATATTTTTTATAAAATTCTATAAGTTTATCGCTTACAACAAAACCATTTGCTGCTAGTTTATCCAATAATTCTACTCGCAAAAGCTGTGCTGTCGAATCGTATAAAAAGACGTTAAAAATATTTCTTAACGATGTTTCACCACAATCAGGGAAATGTTCACCTTTATACTCTGCTGGACCGGTTCCAAAAAGAGTAAATGGCGCTCGCTTATATATGTTGTGTAAAGTTTCATCATAAATATAGTTATCTTTTCTGCAGGACTCC
>JADGBS010000302.1:425-4113 GCA_015231325.1 Oligoflexia bacterium
TAAGACTTTCACTTTCTTCGCCATTTAATACATCATTAAGACCCTGGTAATAATTATTCAAATCTGCTACTCCCCCACTAATTCTCCAAACCCAGGCAGTTAGAATTCTAAAAACAGTGTGGGGTGCGTAATACAGAGTAGCGCCATTCATGCGCATATTCGGCTGCCTGCTCGCTTCTTCTTCTATGGCACCCAAGGATGATTTAATAATTTTCTTGATACTTTTTTCCAAAAATTTGTGTAAAGGATTTGTGATTTTGATTTCTCTTTCAAGTTTATTTATTTTTTGAATATCTCTACTTGAAATCTCCTTTAAATTTTCTGCTGTCAATTTTGCTTCTAACTCTTTGACTTTTCCTTCTGACTTAGAGATGGATTCCCTGTACGCACTATCCTGCTCAATCATATTTACTATAGATTTCACCCATTCTGCCCTCTCCTTTTTATTTGACATTAATTTTTTAGCTTCACGATAGTCATTACGGGTTAGTAGGTGCAATCTAGCAACGATTTTTCCCATTAACCTTGGCGTAATATGAGTAGGTGCTCTAGAACCTAAACTGGTCGGCAAAATATTTACCTGGTCAACTTGATGAAAAAGCTCCCGGATCAACACAGCGTGATTGTCTTGTGCATTCTCGTTTGAATTCCCGTTTGAATTCCCATCCTCCTCGTTATAGGAATACTTATAATAATTTTCCAATCTGGTAATAAATGACATACCGCTAAGTGGCGACAGATACCTATACTCTGTTTTTAATTTAGCGGAAATTCCCACACATTCCATCAGAGGAACATTTGCAATTGTTGATGGCGTTAATGCTGTCAGACTAAGAAATAAACTAGAAATAATAAGTAAAGATCGTGACCAAGAGACAATGCATCTCATCAAAAAGCGACCGCCCATAAAACGCTCCTTAAATGTAACAATTAATAGGTTCTCCCCTCCAAAAAAATTGAAAGCGCATTGTACTCCCACAAAATTTTTATTTGCTGATCTTTATTAAAAAAACGATAAAAAAATGTGCCACCTGGATACTACGTAGGCACTACTGACGGAAAGTTAAGAAATACGGGGAAAAAAATGTCACAGAGTGCAATCCATGATTGGCATGAGACTAATTTCCTTGCATTCTGGAGCTCATCATAATAGATGGGGCAACACTACCAAGTTCTACTGCATAGGCCAATGCTAGCTTTGCAAAATTGATGGAGTGTTCTGCTCTTCCTTGTGTAGCATCGATGAGATCCCTTTCGGTGTGAATATCTGGGCTACACTGATTGGCCTCTGCCTCAAAAGGAAAGGACACTATCATACCCTGAGCATTCCAAGAAGCGTGATCTGAACAACCGTATCCACAACTAGATTGCCCCCAACTAACATGCAGATAACCATCGATAAGTTTTCCTAAAAATTCGTTTTGGGTTTTATTGGTATAGTCGGTTATCAGATAAATGTCGGAAGCGGAACCACGATAGTTAGTCATATCCAGTTGTAGCACCCCCACGACCTTTACTTTATTTTTCTTAAAATTGCTGGCAATTTCTTTTGACCCCAAAAGTCCGGCCTCTTCAGCGGCATAGGCGATAAATTTTATAGTACGATCCGGATGATAGTCATTGGCAAAAAGAATCCGTAAAGTTTCTGTTAATACCGCAATCCCTGAAGCATTGTCATCAGCGCCTGGCGCACGCACATTGTTTCCACCGACATATCCAGCGGTTGAATCAACATGCCCTCCAAGTACTACCACTTCATCAGCAAATGATAAATTCTTTCCAGGAATGGTTAGAATCAATGATGGCTGTGCAAATTTACTATGTTTAAACAATTCAATAGTAACTTCTGGACGATTTTTAGCATATCCTTCCCACAATGTCTTTAATTTGTTAACCGCCTCTACTCCCCAAGTAGATTTATAATAGCGATTTTTAAATTCAGAAAATTTTTTGATCCAAGCTATCAAATTATCTTCATTCACTTGTGGTACCAGGAGATTTACTATTTCCGGTTTTTTTAAACTATACTCTAATGAAAATATATTTGCTTTTAGGGTCGACAATTCTTCAGCAGCAAAATTTTTGTATAAATACTCAATTCCCTCTTCCTTGCTGTAGTGACTAATCGGTCCACCAAAAGACTGTTGAGTATGTTTGTACGAAACCAAAATTCCTAACTGGGATTCATCGATCTTAATCAAACTTCTTCCATTATTCTGATTTTCGATCTTCTCGAGAACTACAATTTTATTATCAACTATAGATAATAATTCGCTAGAGAGAGTTACCCACAATTGCTCACTCCCCCAGGCCGCGGTACCGATAAACATCATCAGACCACCAAGGATACTTGCTCTAAAAAGACCTCCGCAACCAAAATGCTTACATCCATGACCGCTTCGAAAATAATCATTAACAGTAATACGCATACGCCCTCCTTGGCCTTACATCTTTATTCCCTTATTCCATTGAAATTATACTTTGTATACTTTGGCCCATACAAAAATATTAACATAGGATAAAATTATTACCTTGATAATTTACTAGCGGTAAGAATTTATCAGCGGCAAAAATTTATCAGTCCCACTATCAACATAAAATTGAATATTTTGTTTAACTAGACAAAACTTGACTAAGATTGAACAAAACAAAGCTGGCATTTTGTAATTGGGACTGGACTAATGAGTTTAAGTGCGTTAATGATAGGAACTAACAGTGGTGCCGGGAATGATCCTGATGTTTTTTATGCCAACGAATTTTTTAATAAGGAGGCAACTCTAAATGCTAAGCAACACAAACACGCTAAACCACCAGAATCATCTGGACCATCTTAATCAAACGCCAAGTTATAACTTCCAAGATGTTCCCTTTTACCAGGGAGCAGCTGACTTTTTTGAATCAATGAATGGTGACGGTGCATTCTTGATCGCAAGAGAAAATCCGATGACCATCGGTTGGGCCAATCTGGGAATTATCTGGGGAGTACCAATAATAACAGTATTGGTCCGCAAATCAAGACATACTCATTCACTTATGGAGCAGGACAAAAAATTTACTGTTTGCATCCCAGGATGCGATGCGGCAGGCGGCACGCAAATTGGAAAAATATTAAGTAACGCCCTGACCATCTTTGGTACCCAATCAGGAAAAAATATCAACAAAATTAAAGATGCTAAGCTTAAATCACAACCGGGAAAATTGCCTGGGACAACCATTCTCTGTGACTGTCTCTGGTTTTATGAAGCAGAAATAGTACACAAAAATTTAGTTGATCCTCAAACTTTAAGTGAGAAAATAAAAAAACAGTATTATTTTAGCAACGACTTTCATACCATCTATTTTGGTGAAATCAAATACAGCTATCAACGCTGCTAAAATTTACCGTTCTGCCAACCCTACATATCGCTTAAAAAAATATATCATTGATATCTTCCAGTAAAAACTACCGCTATCCAATCGTAAATAAAGAATTAAATCGAAAAAAACAATAATTATTAAGATAATTATATTGGTGATGCTACCATCCTCCCGACATTTAGGAATTTTAGGAATGTAGTCAACGGTCAATCACTCGCCCCTAAAGGAGCGAGCTTGTGAAAACAGGTTCGAGATTGACAAGGAGGCATTTTACAAATGCAGAAGTTGGTTAAGAGATGCGCCCCAAAGGTTTGGGGTGCGCATACATACA
>JADGBS010000303.1:0-1233 GCA_015231325.1 Oligoflexia bacterium
ACAGTATGGATTTAACGGAATTTATCTTCTTCCCGTGAACATTTATGGCCCAGGTGATAACTTCAATCCTGCCAGTTCCCACGTAATTGCTGCTCTTATCAAAAAAATCTATGATGCAAAAAAAGAAAATGCGAAAGAAATTATTGTATGGGGAGATGGAAGTGCTACGCGTGAGTTCTTCTTTGTAGAGGATGCGGCCCGTGCAATTGTAATGGCAACGGAGCGATATGAAAAGGGAGAGCCTATAAATATTGGTGCTGGATTTGAAATAAGTATTAAAGATCTCGTGACAAAGCTTGTAACCCTCATGGACTTTCGGGGAGAGATAGTATGGGATAAGACAAAGCCCAACGGCCAACCGCGTCGCATGCTTGATACCACTGCCGCAACTCAAGAGTTTGGATTCAAAGCAGAAACAACATTTGATGAAGGACTTGCAAAGACAATTAGATGGTATGAACAAGAAATGACTAAATCTAAATGACTAATGACAAATGAATTAGCAAAAAATCTTAAATCTAAATGACTAATGACAAATGGAAGATAAAGGCTTAGAAAATAAGAAAAAAGTTTACGATTTAGAAGAAAGGACTGCTATTTTAGGTGAACAAATTATTTTATTAGCAAAAAAACTTCCCTATAACGAAATAAATAAGCCATTAATGTCACAACTAATTAGATCAGCTACGAGTATTGGGGCAAATTATATGGAGGCAGATGTTGCAGAATCAAAAAAAGATTTTCAGCATAAAATCGGAATTTGTAAGAAAGAAACGAAAGAGACACTACATTGGTTGAGGCTGATAATGTTCGCAAATGCGAATTTAAAAATAGAATGCGAAAAATTAAAGAATGAAACGCATGAATTATTGCTTATTTTTGCCAGCATTTTAAATAAGTGTAAAATGAACTCACTATCAAACCGCTAAGTTAAGTCATTTGTCATTTGATATTAGGGTTTAGCCATTACAAGTCTTGTTGATTAGCCATTAGACATTAGTCATTTGGATTTAACTTAAAGATAGTACTTGATTAGCCATTAGACATTTGTCATTTGGATTTAAATATATATGTCCCTAAAGATTTCCATCATAACCCCCAGCTTCAATCAGGGGAAGTTTATCGAACAGACTATTCAAAGTGTTCTTTCTCAAAACTACCCCAATCTTGAATATATCGTTATGGACGGTGGATCTACCGATAATACGATAGAAATCCTTAAGAAATACGAGA
>JADGBS010000303.1:1243-4105 GCA_015231325.1 Oligoflexia bacterium
GGGTAAGCGAAAAAGATAATGGCCAAAGCGATGCTATCAACAAGGGCTTAAAAATGGCAACTGGAGACGTTGTGGCATGGCTTAACAGCGATGACTACTATCTTTCTGGTACCTTGGAGAAAGTGGCTCATTGTTTCGAAAAAAACAATGATGCAATGTGGGTGACGGGAGATTATGAAATCGTAGATGAAAAAGGCAAACAAATCCAGTCATTTGTACGTACCTATAAAAATATACTCCGCTCCTTTCCTTTCCATAACACACTCTATATTGCTAACTTTATTAATCAACCGAGTACTTTTTGGAAAAGAGTTCTTATGGATGAGGTGGGTTACATTAATGAAGGTTACCATCTCTGTATGGACTATGACTTTTGGTTGCGCATATTCCAAAAATACCCACTTCACACAATTCCTTCTGCCCTTTCTGCATTCCGCATACACTCAACTTCTAAGGGAAGGAATCTATTTGAAAAGCAGTTTAAAGAAGAAATTGAGGTGGCAAAAAAGAATGGAGGTAGTAAATTCGCACTTATGTTTCACAACTTCCATTCGTTTCTCGTGACAGGAATATATAATGTAATTAAATCATGACATACTACAATCAACTTGCAGTTCAAACAAACAGTTTAACGATTAAAAGAAAAAAGGAATATATATCATATAATTTTGGAAAACTGATCGACAAGATGCTTGAAGATGAAGGCTGTCACATACTGGAAATTGGTCCTGGAATGGGAGAGTTTTTGGACTATTGCAATGGCAAGAAGGCTTTCGATATTGACATCATAGATAGAGATAAGGGGATTACGGAATATCTTGAAAATACATATAAACTAGCCTCAAGTTTTACTTCCCTTAATGATTTTTTTAATGGAAAAAGAGGCTTTTATGACATCATTATGATGACACAGGTGCTTGAGCATATCCCTGTGGCAGAACATATTTCAATCATTCAAAAACTGTATGAAAGACTAAGTAAGGGAGGAGTTATGATTGTCACTGTGCCCAATATAGGGAATCCATTAGCCATATACGAAAGATATTATGACTACACCCATGAAACTGCATTTACCGAGCACTCACTTGAGCAAATGATTGACTTTGCTCAACTAAAAAATTCATCTATACAAGTGCAACCCTTTCAAATTCCTCCTACTTCTTTTATCAATGTAATTCGAAGAGTTATTCAGGAGATCCTCCATTTCTTCTTTAAACTACTGTTTATGGTAAACGGTGGGGTATATCCACGTATCCTTACTACCAACATTAGCCTTATAATCGAAAAAACTGCCTAGGGTATCTAAAATGATAAAATGTAGTTTGCAAATTATATTCTTCCATATACCCAATAATTTGATTATTGTTAGGTATCTTATTTAAGCTTCGCTAGTGGATACTTCACTTTTAATCTCCAAATGTTGCATGCGTCATAACACCCAGTTGCTACTTTTGTAAGGATGAAGTTATCTTGAATTTTCTTAAAGTCCTCCTGAAGAACTTTTTCATTCCCTATTCCATAGTTATGTACGTAAACTTCGTGTCCAGAGTACAAAATCTTTGTGTAGAGCATAATGAGGTCTGAGTAGTCGAATTTTCCCCATGCAGCCTCCCTATGATCGCGAAATTCCTGGGATTTTGAAAGAGGCAAGAGAGCATATTCTCCGTTTGAATAGAAGTCGATATAGTATGGGATCATAGATGATATTACAATCGGCATCTTCTTTTCTTTTGGATAATTTTTGAAATATTCATTAAGTTTTACTACGGATAAATAGTACCATGGTGTCTCTGCATATTTTAGATTAGTCATGATGGCTTTTTTTAGGCGGACGGCGTTGGTGAGAGAGTAGAAAATGAAAAGAAAACATAGTAAAAAGGTAAATATCAGTTTGGATTCCCTCCCTCGAGGGAATGACAATGAAAGAATACTATTGGAAAACATCACAAATCCAATAAGGATAGATGGAATGGCGAAGTTGAGATATCTCATATCCTGGGAATAAAAAGCAGACATAAACAGGATTGAACTAAAAAGGGCTACAATAAGCGTAATTGCTATCAATCTCGTTTTTTGCTTAATAAGCCCCAAGAAAAGTCCGAGAACCCCTGGAATTCCCACGTAAACTGGCCATATAGGCGTTGTATCCCATAAATAGTTGAGTCGCACTCCACCAAATAATGCTTTTACATATGAAGGAAGGTATTTTGTCATGTAGCTCACAGAAAACCAACCACTACCCGTTGACATTGCTGAAGATCCCTTGCTTGAGTGAGGAATTAAATTCCCAAAAAGTGCAGAAAGCAAGTTCATTCCCGGGAGTGTCTCTGTGTATATTAGAACAATAATCATACTCAAAATTGTCCCACCAAAAAAAAGGGTTTTCGTTTTTAACACCTCATCAATTTTTTTGAAATTTTTTTGTTCCAGAATAATTTTTATTGCATAGATGAGAAGAAATGTTCCTGTGAGAGAGACGTGCGCATATTTGGTAAGAAAAAAGAGAAATGGCGTGATTCCCCCCAGGATAATCGTGAATTTATTTGATGGAGTAAGAATAAGATAGATATTGAGAAGAAATAAAAAAAGGGTGAGATTCTCCGCCATGGCCAGCGTTGGGTACCAATAGATAAAGTAGTTAGTGACAAAGAGGAAGAGGGAAAAAAAAGCTAAAAGCTGAAAGCTAAAAGATGAAGGTTTCAGACTAAAGCTGAGTAAGTCGTGAGTCGATAGTCGATGGTCGTTAGTGGAAGTGACTTTTTTTATAATCAAATACAGCAAAACAAGGCCGGAGAGGGCAAGAAAAATATTTGCAAAGTAAAAGGATCGAGCGTCATTATTTATTTTAAAGAAAGGAACAAG
>JADGBS010000304.1 GCA_015231325.1 Oligoflexia bacterium
AACAAATCGTATCGAAAAAATCAGTAACTCCTTCTTCCTAATAAAAATAAACGCAATGGTAACAATGACCAGCTTCAATAATATTAAACATAATATCAAAATGTTTAAATTTCGATAACTTTTAGAAACCAAAAATACAATAAGAATAAAACAAGTGGAATTCAATACTTGAATCCAAGTATATGCATTAAATCTCAAAAAGGCCCTGTATAAATCCTTCAAAAGGTTGTCAAATACGGTACATACAAGCAATACAGAAGAAAGACGTATAGTGGATAACATCCACTCATTTTTTAAAAAAAAGTCACCAATTAATGGAGAAGATAAAAACAATAATGTTGCACAAAGCAAAGTTATCATACAAACTAAAAATGTAATATTTGAAAACATCACGTTTCTAGATTCTTTTTGTTCATCACCCGAAAAAAAATTGATGATACTATAGGAAGTTCCAAATGTACTTATTGGCAAAAGAAGGCCAATTATTGTATTAATTGATAAATACACCCCATAGGACTCTTTACCAAGGTTCTTTATGAGAATCGGGACAGACAATAAAAGGGCCCCATTAATCACAGCTTCGGAAAAGAATCTCAAAAGAATATTTTTGTTCAAATTGCTCCGCTCTCTGAAAATATCAGCTGTAAATAAATTTCTTCCCAGAATTAAATATTGCAAGGATAATTTTCTTGCTTCTCCTCGTAACATTCTGGGGGATTACATAGCTCCCTTTGTAATAAGGGTACATCTCCCCACCAAAACTTTTTTTAAAAACGCTTAGCCCCCTCAATTTTCCGTTTTTAACATCAGGAAAAACCTCTCCCACTTCATAGGTGGAAAAACCTTTTGATTTAGCATGCATTATTTGGTTATGAAGAAGAATTCGATTTTCACCGAGTTCCTTTTCATTTATAGACGCACCAGTCCAGTAAAAAGCAGTTTTTTTGTACAATGCCGTATTGTTTACAGCAAAAAATCGCCCGTTTTTTTCTAAGAATATTATTCTACACAAACCTTTTCTCAAAACGTTATTAAAGATACATTCAAAATATTTATACGGATGAGGTCTTTGTCCATTTCTCCTATAAGTCGAAACATGAAGTTCATAGTATTTTTCTAAGGCATTAGGAATACCATTTGCATCAACTAGAGAAATATCACTTTTTTCTATTCGATTTAATTCGTACTTGGTACCCTTTGTGTATGTATTAAATATTTGCTCACTGGATTGATTCAAATTTATAATCATCGTTTGAGTTAAATCATTTTTAAAACCATAAAATAATAACGGATTTACCAACGGGTATCCCTTATCACTCCAAAAGTTCGGTGTCAGTGGGGGTAAGTGGATGTTAAAGCTACACACGCTGTGCTTAAGAAACAAACCTTCCAAATACCTAACCAATACTTTCCATATTTCTCTTTTTAATTTTTGCCCTAATTTATTAGAAAATGCCACACCACCAGGAGAATGAAAGGTGTAATTCAATTTATTTGTCATCGGCAAAATGGCCAACAGGGAACTACTTCCCTGCTTATCAATAATTCCTATGCTAGCATCCGCAGTATAGCGCCAAGTAGATAAGGCATCCATAATGTCATAATGATGCCAAAGCCAGGCGTCCATTGATTCATTAACAAATTCATTCCACTTATCAGGTCCGATCTCACACCTTGAAACAATTTCCATTTTAGGATCTTTAATTGCAAAAATTTAAAGTATAAACTCAAACATTTTTCAAAATACCAAAAATTGCGCGACACCTATTGATTGTTAATCGAGCGTAATACAATGGATAATGTTCATACAAAAAAATAAAACAATCATATTTTATTCTAGATAGAACTAAAAAATTATAAATATAAAAAAACAACAGAGTAGATTTTCTGTTTTTTAAGTGTCTATAATCTACAATATGCCGAACATATTTAGTAAATCGTTCTTTGCCCCTCATGTGAGGAAAGAGACTTCCTGGAACAAAACCATGATAATCGAAATGAAGGTTACTCCACTCCTCAATCGACGTGGGTGGCCTATACCCACTGGCAATAGCTTGGTCATGCATCTCCGAACCAGGATATGGTCTATACAATGCAGGCCCAATTATATAATATCGTTTTGAATTGTTAATTATATGCCAAATCAATTTCAATGTTTTTTTCATATCACTAATTGTTTCGTGCGGCATTCCTATAATAAATGAAAAAGCAACCATCACCCCTGACTTATTTAGAGAAGCAATTGCTTTTTTAACATGATTAACTGTTATTGATTTTTTTATGTACGACAAAAACTCATCGGATCCAGACTCAACACCAAGTCCGACCTTCTTACAACCGGATAAGGCCAGTTTCTCAAGGTAATTATCATTAAGATAGTTCTGATTAAAATAGTTTGCTCTACAATTGGCTATCCAATTTATTTTAGATTTTGATTCAACAATTATTTTAATTAATTCATCTATTCTTTTTTTTGAGCAAAAAAAATCTGAATCCTGAATATCAATATAATCTAATTTAAATCGATCAACCAGATTTACCATCTCCTCAAAAATAACGGATGCTTCCTTTTTTCTATGTTTGAACTCAACGTTTTCTGCGCAAAATGTACATCTATAAAAACAACCTCTACCCGCATGTATCTGCAAACATCTAACTTTATTCTTCTCGATAGGATATAAATTCTGAGGAATATATTCATCAATATTCTCCAATAATTCATACCTAAGTCGCGGTATCTTAGTAAGTAAATCACGCTTCTTTGTTCTTAATAAATTTCCTCTGTCTTTGTACCATACGCCCGTCACATCTTCTATAGGCATAGTGCCCATAAAAGATTTATAAAGTTCTACGATAGTAATATCACCTTCACCTTCACAAACGATATCACAATATTCTGAATTAAGAGTTCCGTTAGGAAAAAGAGATGGATGAAAACCGCCCCATACAATGGGTACTTTTTTTTCATTGATTTTTAACCTTTTCACAATATCAATGCCGTTACCTACCTGCGAAGTCATTGCAGTAATTCCAACAAAAACTGCTTCGTTGACATAGGAAAAAATGCGTTCCCAAGCATCTTTCATGGTCATCATATCAATAATTTTAACGTTCACATTATTGTCTACAAGTGACGTTCCTAACGATAACAGTCCGATTGGTAAAGAGCATTCATAATTTTTAGAGTTAGGAGGAACATAGGACGGTCTGATCAGCAATATCATAACTTCTCCATACTATCGATGTCCGATGGTCATTTACGTTCAGCAGACTCAGGCAAGTGCTGAATAGAAAGAGCCGATCCTTTTAACATATTGATATATACACTTGCATGTTCTTGTTCCTTTTCCTTTGGTAAAAATTTTCTGTTAGCAAATTTTCTTCCAGACTCACCTAGATGTCTTCGTTGTATGTCATTATTGATTAGACCCTGTATGGCATCCCTGTAACTCACTTCAGTGTCATCAACTAACAACATGCTATTGCTATTTAGTTCAGGATTATCAAATTTTTTTATTTTATTATGTATACATGGAAGACCAACAAGCAGTGCCTCAATTAGTGCCTTGCTAATTCCTGAGTAATGATTTGACGCCACAAAGATATCAAAATCTTTAAGAATTTCACATAGCCTATCATTATTTAACTTTTGAATAAATTTAACTTTGCTACCCAGAAGGTTCAATTTTCTTGTAAATTGGATCAATCTTTCATATAACTTTCCGTTTCCAATCAGTGTTAATTCAATATTATCAATTTTGGCAACTGCCTTAATTATATTGATTGGATTTTTTGCATTTATTAGCCTTCCAACACAAACAATCCTGATTGGATTTTTTAAAATATAGTCATCTTTTGCTTTCAAATTTGAGTTTACAGAGTTATAGAGGACTCTATAATTTTTCAGTCCCATCTCTTTTAGAGATGTGGCAATGCACTCATATACTGGTAATACCAGATTAGATTTTTTTAAGGCAAGTTTTGTATTGGTTGTGCGAATGGTACTGCTGCTCTTTTTTTAGCTTTAAGAGTTTTGGGGATAAAGGAAGATGATGAGGTAATAACAACAACGAATTCCTTTATTGCTACGGCCGAGGCG
>JADGBS010000305.1:0-1952 GCA_015231325.1 Oligoflexia bacterium
GACTCTCCGCTTTCACTAATTTTTCTACCAAAAAACCAAGCACTTCGCTTTTTAGTACTGTGACATGAGGTTTATACTGATCGGAGTGATTAGGACGATTAGGGTTATTCTGAGCGTCATCATCGGAGTGAAAAGAAAGCATTCTTATTGACCTTTTTACTGATTGTCTCGCAACAAGACACTTAATATTTCTTTATGAAAAGGTTTCATTTTTTCAGCGGCCGTAACTACCACATCTCTATTTTCCGGAGTGAACTGTGGTGGGGCCTTGCTAATTTCTGGGACCAATTCTAGAACAATCTTTTTGACTGCTTCCTTGTTGGATTCCATCACCTGCATGATTTCATCTAGGGTACAATGCTCCTCTTTCCAACAATCATAGTCAGTTACCATTGCGATCGTACAGTATGCCATCCCTGCCTCTTTGGCCAAGTATGCTTCTGGAACATTCGTCATCCCAATCACTGTTGCCCCAAAAGAACGATAAATCTGCGATTCTGCTTTGGTTGAAAATTGCGGTCCCTCAATACAAACGTAGGTGCCGCCCTTCAAGAATTGGACACCCACCTTCTCACACACCTTCGCAGTTAAGCTCTGTAGACCTAATGCAACTGGATTTGCCACAGAAACATGCCCAACAATGCCCTCACCAAAAAAACTTCTTTTTCGAATTCCTTTGGTCCAATCAACAAATTGAGTAGGAAGAACAAACGTTTTAGGGTTGATTCCCTCCTGTAACGAACCGACAGCAGATATCGATACAATATAGTCAACTCCTAATTTTTTCAAAGCAAAGATGTTCGCACAATAATTAATCTCGGAAGGAGAGATCGAATGACCCTCACCATGTCTTGCGATAAAGTAAAAGGGAAACTCCCCTTCGGCATTCACCACTGCTAATTCGCTAACAGCACAGCTAGGTATACCATATGGGGTCTCCATTTTATGCTGCTTTATCTGCTTCACCTCATTGAATTTATAAATCCCACTCCCTCCGATGATCCCAATTTTTATTTTGTTAGTCATGAATGCTCCGTACTTTTCATCAATGTTAATATCGTTGGTAATATTAAAAACTGAAGCCAATGTAAAAAAATAAATTTCTACAAAAAACCTAGGCGGCCTCGACCAGTATTCAATGTATAAAATCAGATGTAAATCAAAAAGAAACAGTCAAGATGTACTGATGATAGCATATGATACTTAAGCAAGTGTGGATTCACGTTTAGATATAAACGTGGACATATAATAATTTATTAGTGTATCCTAGCACCCTTATATTTTATTGTGAAAATAGAGAGGAGCCTCTCCGTGAAAATTAAAATTAATCGGCCTTCTGAAGAAAGATTACAAGAACTAGACATAAAAACCTGGGATAAGTGGGAGGGTACGCCTTCCACGTTTGACTGGGAATACGATCAAGAAGAGGTTGCCTACGTATTCAATGGAAAGGCAAAAATCAAAAGTGAATGGGAAGAAGTAGAGATTAAGTCCGGAGATTTAGTTGTCTTCCCTAAGGGATTAAAGTGTAGCTGGACCATTTTTGATGGGATAAAAAAAGTCTATCGATTCAACTAGTTTCATCTTGTAGTTGTGTTTTCATGGCATTTTGTAACCTCTGCAAAAAAATAATCATTGTTTATGCAAAATAACGGGGAAAAGTGCTTTATTTCTCATTTCTCGTTTCCCATTTCCCATTTTGCCCTGTTGGTTTGTCCTAGTCAGAACCACAAAAAATTTTTAATAAAATATTGAACTAAATCCCTAAAGTATTTTTTGCGCTTCACGACAAGCAAAACAGTCAGTTATTGGTACTTGAAATTTTGGTCGCCTCTCCAAACAGGACTTAAATAAAAAAGGCGGGTTATAGAGGCGGCAATGAAAGCTTGAGTCACGATCGAAAAATAATTACCGGTAACAACAAACCAGCAACGACCGGTCAAAAGGGAGGA
>JADGBS010000305.1:2132-4097 GCA_015231325.1 Oligoflexia bacterium
TGAGACAGGCCACCAGAAATGCCAACGACGGTACCGCTCTGGTTCAAACCGCAGAAGGAGGGCTGAACGAAATCACAAACATTTTGGTCCGCTTAAGAGAGCTCACTGTGCAAGCTGCTTCCGACACCGTAGGTGACAACGAACGAGCACTATTGAACACAGAGTTTCAAAGCTTGACCACAGAGGTGGACCGAATCTCTGACGCTACCACTTTCAACGGAACCTCACTCTTGAATGGAAAATCCGGAAGGGGAACATTGGAGTTTCACGTTGGTGCTTTCACCGGTGAGCAAAACAAAATCAAATTCGATGCCGACGCAACTAATGCTTCCGCGGATAGTATTGGCATAGCTAGCCTCAATGTCGCTAGCAGAGACGATGCAAATGATGCCATCCCGGGGCTAGACCTAGCAATCGGTAATGTCAGCACCTTGAGAGCATCTCTTGGTGCTATCCAGAGTCGCTTGCAATCAACCGTATCTAACCTCGAAATACAGACCATTAACCAGGACTCCGCTAGATCAGTTATTCAAGACGTGGATGTGGCCCAAAGCACGGCCAATCTAGCTTCCACTAGTGTGGTTAAAGCGGCCGGTATTGCAACTTTGATGCAGGCAAATAATATTCCTACCGCCGCACTACGACTGATCGGATAATAGAGAGAACCTGTTGTGTTGACACAAATCTATTTTCAGCTGATCATTGTTGAATGATAAATGAGACGTATCATCGAAGGCAGATGCAGTTTCCCAACATCGGGCGCCAAGGACAAGATTACCTTAGGAACAGTTCAGTGTTGGTAATCGGTGCTGGCGGTTTAGGTTCGCCGGTGCTGCTCTATCTTGCAGGCGCTGGTGTGGGACACATTGGGATCTGTGATCATGACACGGTAAGGGTTGAGAATATTCATCGCCAAATTCTCTACTCTATATACGATACTACCTATGATACTACCGGCGACAACAGCGATGGCAAAGGCAACGACAACCAATCTCTCAAGAAAGCAGATGTCGCTGCCAAGCGGATAGCTGCAGTCAATCCCTGGATAAAAATTACCCCCATAGTCAGGGAGATCTCGGCCTCAAACATTAATGAAATCATTAGGCCATATCAATTGCTTATTGACTGCACCGATAACATGCAAACAAAATTTTTGCTACACGACGAAGCATTACACTCCAAAAAAGATTTGATAACTGCAGCAATTTCATTGCTGGCGGGTGAAATTCATTCATTTTTGTACGCTTCCAATGAAGAACAGGCAAATCTTAAATTTGGTTGTTTTCACTGCCTCTGGCCGGCCGGTCACAATGACCCAGACAATATATCCAACAAAACATCCAATACATCTATATCCGACGGAGTGATCGGTTTCGTTCCCGCAATAATAGGAGCAATGCAAGGGTTGGAGGCACTCAAAGTGTTGCTTAAATGGAATAATAAATTGCGACCAGATGAAACACTCTCGGTCAACCTTTCATCGATGGAAATCACTAAACTTTATCGTGTAAAAAACAATAGTTGTCGCTTTTGTCTCCTTTATCAGAAAAAAAAAGCAAACGAATGAATGGCACGACGTCTATTTTATAAAGGTAAAGTAGATTTTTCCTGAAGAATTTTTTTATCCAACACCTCTATATGTTTTTCAAAAAGATCCCGTGTATCCCGAATCAACATATCTACATCACGAATAGTCTTCCCCTTTACTTCTATATCTGGCAATACATCTACTAAAACTTCCCCCGCATCTAACTTTCCAAAATCTATGTTTTTATGATAGGAGCTAACCACAATTGGCCGCAACGGAAAACCGCCCTTAATTGCTAAGTAAAAAGCCCCTTTTTTAAATGTCCCAAGCCCCTTTCCCCAAGATCTAGTTCCTTCCGGAAAAATTAATACTGAAAAATTTTCTTCAGTCATCAATTTTTCCACCCGATTCATCGTTTTTATTGCCGAAATTCTTTT
>JADGBS010000306.1 GCA_015231325.1 Oligoflexia bacterium
AAAAAAGAACGCATCAACAATCAAGAAGATAAAAAAGTAGTTACTCCCCAAAATGCGACTCATAACGGAAGTAATAACTATCCCACAAACGAATTCACTGAAAATCACGCTAGCGATTATCAATACAATAACTACGACTCATCATCCGAGTCCAACACTACCAGCATACAAGATTCTTCCAGCAACTATCTTCAATCATGCGACGAAAACAGTGATGATTACCCACGCTACAGAGACTACCTCCGCGCCTGTGCAGAAAAGGCAGGATTATACTCCGCCCCGATTGAAAACACTACCCAAAACGAGAGCAGTGATGTTGACCGCTCTCCGTCAGAAGTTCCCTCCTACTCTACCGAAAACCCTGCCTACTCAGACTAGTTCCATGAAAAAACTTAAGCGTAAGCTTACACTTAATGGGAAGACTCCCTATCTTCCAAAATATTATATTTTTTTGCAACTTTTTCATAGTAACCAATAACCCGGCGAGAATATGCCCTCTTTTCGTAATATTCTCCAGGAAAAAAGCTTCTTTTAAACCCGTAGACAATTAAGTGCTTGAGTGCAGAAGGTGTAATCTCAAAATTATCCAAAGCTAGGGTTACCTCTTTGCTAACGGTAGTATCAGATATCAAGCGATTGTCAGTACACAAAGTTACCGAGAGCCGTTTTTCTAGCATTCTACGGAAGGAATGATTACGAATATCCGTTAAATCTGGGTTAGTTTGAAAATTACTAGTCAAACACACTTCTATTGTCACTCGCTTCTCTGCAATAAAAGAGGCCAATTTTTCTATATAATCTTCCTTATCGGCAATGCTGGGATCCTGGATTCTTGCGGGATCAAAGAGAAAAAAACAGTGACCCAAACGATCAGCGTTCAAATCAGTAATTGCTTGAAAAATACTCTTGGCACTAGCGGCCTCTCCAGCATGAACCGTTTTATGCATAAAATTTTTATGTACAAAATCATATGCCTCTTTAAAATATTCTGCAGGATACCCCTCCTCCTGTCCGGCCAAATCTAAACCTACAATCGGCAAACCTTTTTTATCTCTAATTTTAACCATCGCTTGCGCCAACTCCATCGCTCCCATCTTAATCACTTCAATTGGTTCAGAGTAATGGTGGACTGAAAATAATTTAGTATAGTATGGAGAAAAATTACTTTTACCAAACATCCGCATGGCACAAGCAATAATTCCGTAGCGAAATGGAGGTTCCAAATCTTCTATTACTTCCTTCCTCTGATTGAACTCCTTTTCAGCACGCTCAAGACCACGGTTAACCGCTAACATAATACTTTCCATATTGAGCGTTTGGTTATCGACCAATAATTGTGGTGCAAAACGTACTTCGATGTAGCGAACGCCATCTCGCTGATTATCCACCGCCAATTCATAAGAACTACGCTCTAAATTTTCTAAATCGCGAAGTACTGCACAAGTGTACATAAAACCATGCAAATATTCCTTCAAGCTACTATAGTTTTTTTTGAATACCAGCTCCTTTAACCCTTCTTCAGAATAAGAGGGCAGCTCTACTTTGCAACGCTGAGACATTTCAATCAATGAACCCAGTCGCAAAGAACCATCAAGGTGCAAATGCAGGTCGGTTTTCGGAATTTCTTTAATAAATTGTTCGGGATATTTCATACATTCTCCTTTGCGGTAAATCATAGTTGTAAATCATATTGGTAAATCATATTAGATAAATTTTATCTATTAAATATCTATTAATATTCTTATTACTCATTTTTTGTTTCTGAGACACTCTCTAAAAAAGCTGGAATCTTTTTAAATAATTTTGCCTCCCGATAATATTTAAGCGCCCCCGGATGAATCGGTGCAGAAAGATTGTCTAGAAGCTTATCAACAGACACAGATTGATAAAGGGCAGACTCATCTTTTAATCGAGGAATGATCGCACAAAATTCCTTGGTGAAAGCATAGATTGTCTCCTCGTCAACTTTACTGGATGTTAAAATGGTAGAATATACTCCTATAGACGGGATATTGCGATTATTGACGCTCAGTGGATACGTGGTTACAGGGATCATAGTTCTACTATAGTATGGGTATTTTTCTAATAAACTATCAATTTCTTTTCCGTCCAAAGGAATCAACCTAATCTTCATCTGCATACTTAAATTTTTTATGCTACTGCTTGGATGTCCGACGGTATAAAAGAAGGCATCTAATTTTCCTTCTCGCATTTCTCTAATTGCCTCCAACGGACGTAAATGTTGTGCATCAAAATCGCTTTCTTTTAAACCAATAGCATTCAAAATATGTAAAGAATTATTCAGCTGCCCAGATCCAGGATTACCTAGATTAACTCGTTTACCAACAATCCCTCGTAGAGTAGTAATTTCACTCTTCTCACTCACAATTAATGTGATACTCTCGGGATAAAGCGACAAAACTGAGCGAAGTTCTTTTTGCGCTCCTACCTTCTCCCAGTCACCTACCCCGTAGTACGCCTGAAACTGACGATCTGACTGAACTATTCCCAACATCAACTTCTTTTTTAGGAGGGCATCGATATTATACGTTGAGCCATCAGTCGATATCACTTCTAATTTCAAATTGTACTTTTCCAAATTGCTGTTCAATATTTTACTTAAAAAATCCCCTATTTGAAAATAATTACCCGTAATATCGCCAGTTCCCATAGTCATCGGGGAGGAAGGTGATTCTGAAAATTTTTTTTCACATGCACTGATCAATAAAAAAGTTTGTAATACAAAAAAAGGCAGCAGAAAACTAAGCGCCTCCCACAATTGTCCATTCTTCCATAATCGTGACATTATCCTTTCCTCCTTTCTCCATCATGCATCGCTCCATGATACAACGTTATTAGCTATCGGAAGGAAACAAAAAGTTATTTAGGATAGTTTTCAGGGTAGTCTTTAAAAGGGTAATATTTAAAAGGCAAGTCTTTTAAAGCGGTAACGAGGTGGATGTGGACAAAGCGTGATCCTGGTTAAATTTCTCTAGTCTAGTTTTTAGTTCAGGTATTTGCTCTCTGGAAATCAAAGAAACACAAGCACGTACCCCTTCGTGTCGCTCGCTACCAGTATTGCATAACGCGATCGCACTAATACCATAGTAAAGAAGTTTTTCTACTAGTTGCTTTCCATCAAAACCAGGATAGGAAAAAGTAAAATAAAACCCGTCGCCTATCGGACGGTCACCATCCATATCGTAAACGATTTTAAATCGGTTATTTAAAAAATGTTGCTTAATAATCGCCGCCTTCTCGCCATACTCGCGGACCACTTGAACAAAATTATAACTACCGTCATTGACCTCTTTTAGTATTGCTGCTAATGCATATTGCGCAGAATGAGCAGTACCCGCAGTTGTAGCGTATAATGCACCATAAATAATTGAATGACCAAAATTATTGGTCGGAAAATAGAGTGAAAGTCCAGGGAAATCTTGTTTGTACAATTTTTCTGAAATCAACATCATCCCAATACGCTGACCAGCATAGCTAAAGGCCTTGGAACTGGAAACCAGTAACAAATAATTTTTCGTATACCTAGCAACCGTCGGTTGAAATGGCGCTTTTCCAGGAATAGATAAATCTTGACGAAAATCCATGGCAATATAGGCCAAATCTTCTATTATTACTATATTGTAACTATCGGCAATCTCCGCGATCACCTGCAACTCCTCCTCAGTAAAACAAATCCATGCTGGATTATTCGGATTAGAATAAAGAATCGCGGATACCCGAGGGGTAATAACTTTTTGTAATTGCTCTTTTAATTTTTTTGCTCCCCGACAATTATACACGTCCAAGCTTTGTTGCTTCAAACCCAACATTTTTACGCTCTGTTTATGTACAGGAAATCCTGGATCTAAAAAAAGCACCGTGTCGCGTTCTATATATCGACGTGTACTTACCATAAAAGAAACATATCCACCATGCATCGAACCCACGGTAGGAACACAATAGGCCGGAGCAATTTCCACATTCAAAAAAAGCTTAGCAAAACGAGACATTTCGGTTTTAAGGGCAGGAATACCATCTATATCTGGGTATATTCCTCCTACGCCATTTTTTAACGCAGCAATTTCT
>JADGBS010000307.1 GCA_015231325.1 Oligoflexia bacterium
GTAGTTGTTTGGCATTACTGTTCTTATGTACTCCTGTAGTACAAGTACAAGCAGTTATGGTTTCGGAAGATTCGGAGGATAATAATTTCAAGGTCATCCTAGCACAACAAAATAATTTTGCTTTGAAATTTTGTTCAGAAATTACTAAGGCCGAAATAAGTGAAAGATCATTTGAGAATATTTTTGTTTCACCATTTTCACTTACTATGGCCCTTGATTTGGTTTTAAACGCTACTGCAGGAAAGACTAAAAATGAGCTCTTACGAGTTATGAATATTCCTGGAAAATCGCTTAAAAAAATTAATGACACTAATAAACGCTTAATAGAGAATCTCTCAACCTGGAACATAATCGAAGACGCTAACCCAAAAACGATGTTTACTTTGGAGATTGCGAACGGCTTTTGGTTAAATGCTGGGTTTACCATTCTTCCGGAGTATAAAAATTTGGTGGAAAAATATTATTACGCCCAGTTTAGTGTCTTAGATTTTCTAGATGAACAGGCGGCCAATCAAATCAATGATTGGGTTTCAATTAAGACCCATGACAAAATCACTAAACTTATCTCTGCAGAAGATTTACAGGGGATGGTGATGTTACTTGCCAACGCTACTTACTTTAAAGGGCAATGGGAAATGCCTTTTTCGCTTTCCCTAACAGATAATAACCAGAGGTTCCACTCTTGGAGCGGTAATCTAGAAGGTGAAGTAATCTCCATGATGAAGAAAGATCATCAGGGGGCATTACCATATTGGGAGGATAAAAAAGTTCAGGTAGTTGAGATGCCATATAGTGATTCAACGGTTAGTGCTTATGTTATTTTACCGCGAAAAGAGGGACATCGTGCTTATATGGATGAGGGTGAGAGAATTTGGACCAGCGAATTTTGGCGAAAACTAGATAATGAAATGGTTGCTAGGGAGGGAATTTTGTCGCTGCCTAAATTTAAGTTTGAATACAATAAAACATTGAATGATGATTTGATGAGGTTAGGTATAACCAGCATCTTTGGTGATGATGCCGATTTTTCAAATCTAACATCTGGAAAAGTGCAATTAAGTACTGTTTTGCAAAAAACCTTTGTAAGTGTTGATGAGTATGGGACAGAAGCAGCGGCGGTTTCGGGGGGAGTGTTTACTACCTCAGTATCAGACGAAATCCCATTTGAAATGTTTGTCAATCGTCCATTTTATTTTATTATTCGAGAAAAAAATAGTGGGAGTTTTCTCTTCGCAGGTGCGATTACCAAACCTTAAATCAGGTTTATATCAACGATTTAATAGGAGTTTTTTATAAAAAAATTTACCACTACTTCTATATTTGTAGCTTTTTAACTCTTTTATCCTTCTGTTCTTTTGCACAAGGTGAAGTATTAAATGGGGATAGTAATCCTCAGAGCATTTTGGAACAGCAAAACAATTTTGCTTTAAAATTTAGCTCGGAAATCCTAAGGGCGAAAATATTTCAATGATGGAGAAATATAATGATTTTTGGTCATATTGGGATGATGAAAATGTTCAGATTATTGAAATGCCCTATAAAGATTCAACGGTGAGTGCCTATGTGATTCTACCGCGAAAAGAAGGTTATAATGCGTACATGGAAGAAGGTGATCGGATTTGGACAAGTAAGTTTTGGCAAGACCTAGATAAACAGATAGATTCAAGGCGCGGAAGTTTATCGCTGCCTAAATTTAAATTTGAATACAAGAAAATATTGAATAGCGATTTGATGAATCTAGGTATTACTAGCATTTTTAGTGATGACGCCGATTTCTCAAAGTTGACTTCTGGAGGTGTACAAGTAAGCACAGTTTTGCAAAAAACCTTTGTAAGTGTTAACGAGTTTGGAACAGAGGCCGCGGCAGTAACAGCAGTGACCTGGAGCTGCATAGGTAATATGGATAAACCTCCATTTAAAATGCTGGTTAATCGTCCATTTTATTTTGTTATTCGGGAAAAAGACAGCGGAAGTTTTCTATTTATGGGTGCAATTACTAAACTTTAATATTTAAAGGAGATAATCTTGAAGAATACTATTTTTAGTTTTGTTATGTTGGCGACGTTGGACATTACCCTTCCTAATATTCGCGCAAGCATCCTCCTATGATGATTCCTATTGCGGAACTAATCCACGATTAAAGTTAACTTCATTTAATCGTACTGATCCATGCGATAAAGAACTAGGTTATTCTGAATGTATTCTTAATCGCAATTGCATTTGGGATGGAGTTGAAAGAAGATGTGTGTCTAGTGAGAACGAAATGAAATCTTGCTATGATGTAATAGATAAGTATTTATGTCATAGAATACCTGGTTGTAAATGGAACTCTGGTGAAATCAGATGTGAATGCTTTTAGATGATGATAGTTGGGACGATATGTGCAAAAATAGTTATCTTCACTCTTGCAGAAGACGAAAAAAAGAATGGCAATCTCGATTTCCAACTGTGGGGGTGAATGCGTTCGGCAGAACTGCGTTCGGCAGAACTGCGTTCGGCAGAACTGCGTTCGGCACACCTATCCATCTAAAAACAAATTTTGCTATTGCGATTTATTTTATTAGACTGCATACCCTTTCTAAAGATCTATCTATTTACTTAACAAGGAGATTTTTATGAAACGCACCAGTACTATTAGTTTATTCTTTTTAGTTTTTACATTTTTCATTTCGCTAATACGAGCAGGTGTGCCTTCGGAAGAAAGCAATATGAAGACCATTTTAGAAAAGCAAAATAGTTTTTCTTTTAAATTTTGTTCAGAAATAACCCACGAAGAACTAAAGGCGGATTTAGCTAAGAATATCTTTGTCTCACCATTTTCACTTAACATGGCACTTAATTTAGTTTTAAATGCAGTCGATGGTGAGACTAAGAATGAACTCTCTAAAGTTATGAATTTATCAAGCGCTTCATTAGAAAAAATTAATAGCGCTAATAAATGGTTACTGGAAAATCTTACAACTAAACCCCCTATTGGAGCTGTGGTCACTAAGGGTGTTTTTACTTTAGAAATTGCAAATGGAATATGGCTTGATAACCTTTTTACCGTTCACCCTGAATATAAAAATTTGGTAGAGAAATATTATCAAACACAGTTTAGCACCTTAGACTTTAGTGATTATCAGTCCGCCACTCGTATTAATGACTGGGTATCACTTAAAACCCATGGTAAAATTCCTGAAATAATCACTGCAGACCAATTACAAAATTTGGTAATGTTAATTGCTAATGCCACCTACTTTAAAGGACAGTGGGAATCACCCTTCCCCATCGAGTCAACCAAAAATGATCAGCATTTTAATTCTTGGTTAGATAATCCTGGAAGTGAATCGATTTCAATGATGGAGCAAGTGTCATATTTATCCTATTTTGAGGACAAATATACTAAAATAGTCGAAATGCCTTATGTAGACTCAAAAGTGAGTGCTTATATAATGCTACCAAATAAGAAGGGTTATGACTCATATATGGAAGTAGGTGACCGAATTTGGACTAGTACTTTTTGGCAGCAACTAGATAAAAACCTTAAACGCAAACAAGGCGTCTTATCGATGCCAATATTCCAAATTGAATACAAAAAAATATTAAATGATGATTTAAGAAAGTTAGGTATCAATAGTATTTTTAACAATGATGCCAACTTTTCCAAGCTAACACCGACAGAAGTGGCCGTTAGCATAGTTCTACAAAAAACCTTCGTTAAAGTTAATGAATTTGGAACAGAAGCAGCGGCAGTAACCGGAATCGGCGTCAGAGAGACATGTGAACCAGATGAACCAAGTTTTAAAATGCTAGTCAATCGACCATTTTATTTTGTTATTCGAGAAAAAAATAGCGGAAGCTTCCTATTCGTTGGGGCGATTACTAAATTATAAAATTGTTTCAATTGCCAGTAATTTTAAATTTAAAAAAAGGATGAATAGAAAAATAAAGCTAATAGACAATGTGAAAAATTTTGTGTTTCGTAGCTGACTTTATTTATCGGTAGGTTTTTGCGACATAAAATGTAATCGCCTAAATTATTTGTAACACATTTTTGTATTTTGGCTAAGAAAAAAATTATG
>JADGBS010000308.1:0-992 GCA_015231325.1 Oligoflexia bacterium
TGCATATGTACTGGAGATATTCTTTTTTACCAAAGCGAAGTACATCGCTGGAACTTAGATCATCCTGCTGTTTTGACACTAGAGGCAGCTTGCACTCTGTATATGCTAGGTTTTTGCTACTACATTTTTATTAATACTAAAACGATGTTGAACGACAAAATATCCTATTACCTCATCTCGATTGTTTTTGCGGTTTTAGCATTTATATCCTTTAAATATATTTTGATACCTTTATATTTTACGAACGAAGCCGGAACATACATCAAGGCAACCACCACTATTTACTCTGTCATCCAGTCATTCATGGGGGCACTGATCGTCCCATTGATAATAAGATACAAAAAAAACTATACTCATTTATTTTTACAATCCATGTTACTACAAATTATTGGAGATATCGGCATTAGATACGTCATGACGGTTGATGAATATAGCTATAGTTCCCAGTTCGAACAATCATGGCAAATTTCCATGGCCGCTCATTTTATCATTCTACTTCTCACTTTAAGTGGTCCATTTGATAGTATAGATGGTTTTAATAGTAGTAATGATCAATCTAATGAACAAAAGATCATTAGTTATTGGAGTTTACGTTCAATTGTAACCGGTATTTTAACTATAGGGATGTCTGCATTTGTGGCCTACACACTATACATATTCAACAATGCCGCAGATCTGACCATCATCCTTTTCGGATTTTTTATAATGTTTTTCGCTGCAAATTTGTTTGCACAATTTCTCTCTAACAGAATTCTAAACATTCAACAAATAATTCCCAACGATATGCTTGCCGAACTTTTGAATAGTTCAAAAAAAGACAATATTGATGAAATTCGCAATAGCATCAGCAAATTCAACATTGACCAAGAAAAAAATATTTACGAAATAAATAACCTAGTAATTTCACACAATATACTATTAAAGCAGATTTCAGACCTTTATGAGATAGTAATTGGTCAATCGCGCGCAATCATTTCAACCAAGATATCCAG
>JADGBS010000308.1:1002-2739 GCA_015231325.1 Oligoflexia bacterium
TAGCTCACGATATTCGGTCGCCGCTTGCTGTACTTAATATGATGGTAAGAAGAAATTTGGAGGGATTACCAGAAGAAAACAGAATCATCATCAGAAATCAAATAGACAGGATTCAAGATATCGCTAATAATTTGTTGGTAAAAAATAAAAACATCAAAGGACTCATCAAACTGAGAGACCCTAATCTTGCAGATATCGTCAACAATAACAATATTGATAATAAAGAGATTCGCGATGAATTATTATCTAGCGCAATAGAAGAAATCATCACAGAAAAACGCTTGTATTTTCGCTGTCACTTAGGTCTATCCATCGATGGAGATATTTACGATGGCAATAGTTACGGTCTGTTTGCCAAAATAAATCTTTCAGAATTAAAAAGGATATTGTCTAACTTAATTAACAATGCTGCAGAGGCCTTGCCAGAATTTACTGGAAAAATAGTTGTTAAATTAATGGCCTACGAGGAAAATAAAATCAGAATTATTGTTGAAGATAATGGAAAGGGCATACCCCCAGAGATTATTGCTAGGTTAACGAAACCATACCGAGAAGAAATCACTTTCGGAAAAGAAAAAAATGTCGAATCTGGCAGCGGTCTCGGGCTTTATCACGCGCGTACTAGTCTCGATGCTTGGGATGGCGAGCTCGATATAGAGTCACAAATTAAGCTGGGTACGAGGATAATACTTACGTTGCCTCGAGCACAGACTCCTAAATGGTTTATGCCTCATTTATCTCTGGGCAAAGAACAAGCGATAGTAATACTGGATGACGATCAAGGAATACACCTCACTTGGAATAATCGTTTTAAAGCACTTGGGATTGAACGATTTGCTATTAATGTTTTCCATATATCAAACCCTACGGATTTTAGAGTGTGGGTACATAAATGGCACAATCACTATAAAAAAGTACTGTATTTAAGTGACTATGAACTACTCTCTTACAAAGAAAGCGGTTTAGATTTATTGGAAGAGCATAGTCTCAAGAATGCTGTTCTTGTAACATCTCACTACGAAAACGAGAGAATTAGAGATCGTTGTGAAAATTTGGGAATTAAACTTATACCAAAAATGCTAGCGGGATTTGTTACAATTCGACTCGACAGTACACTCGACAGTACTGAAAATGATTATCAAGAAGATGCTTTCGGTAATTTCAATGTATTCGATAGCAATGTAACTCCTATCTCTTTCGCTTCTTCCGCTTCGACATCCTCTGCATCAAAAATACTGTATAAAAATTCATCTAATAGCTCTGCTAGTTCTGCAGTTTATAATTCCGAAGTTTGTAATTCCGATATTTGTAATTCCGATATTTTTAATTCGAAGGTTTATAATACTGACTATTACGACTATGTGTACATAGATGATGATGAATGGTTACGTAAGTGCTGGGACATGGCCGCAAAAAAGAAAAACCTAAAATTACTCTCGCTCGCATCTACTAAAGATTTTGAACAATATCGTGAAAGGGTTTCCAAAGAACATACAACTATTTACCTGGATCGTAATCTAGGTAACAACGAAATGCATGGTGACAAATTTGCCGAAATTTTACATCTTGAAGGATATCGCAAATTATATCTAGCTACTGGCCATGGTGCTGAACAATTCGACCATATCCCTTGGTTGAAAATTACCAGCAAGGAGTGCCCATTTGATGATAATCAATAATCTATAAATGAACAATACAGCGCTAAACGGTAGGCACTAACGGTCAATTCGAATAGGA
>JADGBS010000308.1:2787-4037 GCA_015231325.1 Oligoflexia bacterium
ATATTTTCATTTTACCTTTACTATTGCTGTTAAATATTGTTGATGGACATTTTCTCACAATAACGCATGAGTTAATCAGTGAGTTCGGTTGCCTCCTGCTGATTGTAGGCCTAATCAAACGACATGGAGATGTTAGTAGCAATGGTAATGCTGACAGAATGATAACAAAGGAAGAAATCAGCGATTTATATATATTATCCTTTTCATTTATAACTGTGGCAATAGGTGACATCTTATTTAATTTTGGAGACATCCTACAGTGGAAGTTGTATCACCCGGGGGTTATCGCTAGAGAGTTGTTTTATGCCTTTGATACCACTTTTTTTTTCTGGTATATTTATTCTTCGTCAAAATCTGTTCTGAAAGATGGCATCAGTATAACTTTAATGTTTTCAACTATGACCGTGTTCTTATTGATCTTCTTCAAATATATTTTGACGCCACTTTATTTACGGCATGATCCTGGATATTTTCACTACATCACCACAACAACATATTCTGTATTACAAGCATTAACTGTCTCTATGGTAATACCTTTAATTATTCGAAGCAAAAGAAAGCATACGCATCTTTTTTTACAAATAACTCTTTTTCAAATAATTGGAGATATTGGTATCAGATATGTTATCGCAAAAGGAGGAAGTAGCTATTCCTCACCGTTCGAACAAACTTGCCAAATATCGATGGCCGCTTATTTTATGCTTTTCCTACTCACAGGAAAAAAACCTTTAAGCAAAGATGGAAGTGATATCATCCCCTCATACCGGAGCCTACGCTCAATGGTTGCAGGAATGCTAACGATTGGTATGTCCATTGTCGTTTTCTATACACTATATTTAACCAACAATGTTGAAGATTTAGCAATATTCTTCATGGGTATTTTTACAGTGTTTTTTGTAGCAAATATTTTTGCGCAATTACTCTCTGATAAATTTCTGTCTCTTCACCAAAAAATTCCCGCTAATCTTTTATCAGAATTTCTTGCCGATTTGCAGAGAATTTGTCTCAATAATGAAGATTTGCATAAAAACGTTCTGAAACATTCTATTGCTTCCAGTAACAATATATATGAAGTGAACAATTTAGTTAATTCTTACAATAAATTACTGGATCAGATATCTACATTATTTAAATTAGTGGCCACTCAGTCACAAGAAATCACTGCTGCACAAGTTGCCCAAGAAGTGGCCCACGACATACGTTCTCCACTGGCCGTGTTAAACATGATCTTAAGAAAAAATTTGAATGAA
>JADGBS010000309.1 GCA_015231325.1 Oligoflexia bacterium
CATTTAAACGAATGCTCATGGTTTCCCTCCATGGTTTTGTTTATATTATTGGTAGGGAAACCTATTTGATTCTTTTTGTAAACTTTTTTTCGATATTACCCCTCAAACATTATGTGGAAGTCTATAGGCGTTTATTTAACTGAAGACAAGATGGGATTTCCAGTTGGAAAGGTTGAATCAAAATATCTATTCCCCATGAATTATCAGGAATTCTTACGTGCCATAAAAAAGACCATGTATGCAAATTTACTCGACGAGATTAACCTCAAAAATGCGCCCTCTGAGAGCATACATCAGAAATTAATCGATTTTCTACTTATTTATTTTGTAGTTGGCGGCATGCCGGAAGTAATTGATATCTATTCAGAAAACCAAGAACATCCCTGGAGCGCATACACGGCCGTTCGCGCCAAGCAGATCGAGCTGGTTAATAACTACAAGGGGGATATTGCTAAGCATTCCGGAAAAATAAAGGCAATAAAGATAGAAGCAGTTTTTAAAAGTATTCCCTCTCAATTGGCCCAAGAACAAAAAGAGCACAAAAAATTCGTATTTAAAGACATCCTAAAACATGGTAACTCAAATTTTCAAAATCTAGAAGGTCCTGTGGAATGGTTGATTAAGGCGGGTTTGGTAAAAAAAGTATTTATTGTTGAAAAAGCGCAAATTCCCCTCGTCGCATACGCCAAAGAAAATAGGTTTAAATTATATTTATTCGACGTCGGTCTATTAGGGGCCATGCTCAATCTTTCACCAAAAAATATTCTCTTAGATAACTATGGGATGGCCAAAGTTTTTTTTGCAGAAAATTTTGTTTTAAATGAGATGTATTCTAGTTTTAATCAAGCTAGCGCCAATAAAGAGATTTATTCTTGGCAAAGTGGCAAAAGCGAAATCGACTTTTTAGTGGAACATGGAGGCGAAATTATTCCGATAGAAGTCAAATCGGGAATAAACACAAAGGCCCAAAGTCTCAAAGTCTATACAGAAAAGTATAATCCTTCCACTAAAATTTTACTATCTCAGTTATCCATAAGTGGAACAAAGACTAATCAAATACTTCCGCTATATTTAACCAGCAAGCTCTTTCCTCTCTAGGTCAAGCACAGACAACAGCTGCTCGGCCACTCGCTCGGGAGTAATCGCTACCATACAAAATTGATATATCTGATGTGAACACTTTCCTCGCCCATCCTTGGTACAGGGTCGACATTTGAGTTGCGCTGATTCGTCCGCTTCCATAACCTTTAACGATTTGCCTGAGGGAAAACCAAATGCAGTTGGCCCAATCAACGCCACGCCTGGTTTTCCTAACAGGTCAGCAACATGCAAAAAACCGGTATCCGCGGAAACCACCAAACAAGATGTTGCCACTACGTAACAACTTTCTAATAGCGTTAACTTTCCCGCTAAGTTACTGATCGCTGGCCAATCGCCCAATTGGGCGGCCTGAGCATCTTGAGCATCTCGAGCATGTTGGTTGTACCTAAGCACCAGCTCCTCGCAAAAGCTGTCCTCAGGACCACCAATAATAACAAAACGATAACCGCTGGGACGGCAGGCAGTAGCAGCCGCAGCAGCAGCTGCGGCCAATGACTCACCTAAAATTTTTAATAACTGATGAAAGTGTTCTAGCGGCCAGCGCTTCATCGGCCAAGCAGCAGATGGGACCAAAACAATATTTACAATATTTGCGTCATTGCTTTGCTCGAAATGCTGAGGAAAATCCCAATGAGCGTGCATAAAATTGAATACCGGAAACATCGGAAACAGAGGTTGCAAATAAGATTTTGCTCCACAAAAAGGTTTATCGAAATGATTGATTCGAAAATAAAACAGCAACAACCGCTTCCAACGTTCTTTGCTACGAGTGATGATAGTGGTAGTTTTCTTAGCGCTAAGAGCTCTAAGAGGGCCAAATATCGACAATCCACGTAATAACAATTTTAATATAGTTGAACGTAGATTTGAGTGCGCATCATAGATCAAATCATATTGCTCCGCATGAATTTCCCGCGCTAACTGGGCCAACCGCGCTATATTCACCAATCCCATAAAACCAGCATGGCGCTCGAACGACCAAACTCTCCTAATTCGCCCCTCCAATCTGACCACTTCGGCAAAATCGGACCGCACCACCCAATCAATAGCGGCATCGGGAAACGTTTGCCCGAGACACGGGACTACTCCCATCGCCTGCACTATGTCACCAAAACTGGAAAACCGAACAATTAAGATTTTTTTCATGACAACATTTGAATCTGAAAAAGAAAAGAAGATGGTGCCTGGGACAGGATTTGAACCTGCACAAGCTATTCACTCACAAGAACCTGAATCTTGCGTGTCTACCAATTCCACCACCCAGGCAAAAAACAACACAAACCAGCACAATAGTTTCTATGTATATCAGAATCCTCATGAAAAAAGAAGCACAAAAAAATAGTAATAGTTTTGCCTGTTGAAGAAGTTAGGAAAAATTCAGTCAGCAGCTAGGATGATCGAGTGGATTTTACAGTTTTACGTCGTTTTGAGGAATTTTTAGCAAAAGGAGTATTTTTTCGGGTTGTTGTAACTTTTTTTGTTACCTTAGTTACCTTGGCCGTTTTAGTTTTTTCACTGGGTATCGTGGTCGTAGCAATTTGAAAGCGCTTACCAGCGAAAGCAATTCCGATTTTAACTATCTTTTTAATTCCACGTTGGTGCATTACGGCAGCATAGTTCTTTTCATCGATTTGTACTAAGGCCTCTTTAGCACTTTTCTCTAATAACAGTGTCAGTGATTTTGTGTTTCTGTTACTTTCATTGTTCATGCTTTTCATTTCTAAGATAATACCCAATTTATTATTATCTTTTGGTGTTATAGCAATATCGTAGCGACCATAACCACCTTCACGATTAGAGCTGAGTTCATAAACGGTATGATTCAAACTGGCAGTTAATCCTAACATCAGACCATGATAAAACGCTTCTGGTTCAGATGCCATGTCATATACAGAAGACACTTGAGTTAATAATTTTTCTAATCCCGCTGCAAATTCGCAGATATTTCCAACAAGAAGATTATTTAGAAAATTATTGTACCACTGTATGCCTCTATCAGCACTTAGCCACATTTCAATCATATTACGATAGACAATCCGGATTTCTTGATTAGGAATTTGTAAATGACAAAAAACACCTTGCTCTGTTCGTTTTGAAGAGATAATATTTAGATATCCAGCGGTAACTAGTAAACTCCACGCTGCTCCTGAATTTTGTTTAAGATCGCCAAAAACAACATGCTCATCGATTAATTGTTCACAAGTTTTTCCACATAATAATTTTTCAAGAGATGTTTTAAATTCATCATGAGAATGAATTACTACATCTCGAATTAAAGCATTGTCACTAGTATTGACCCAATACGGTTGCAATTCGTTACTTTCAACAAAGTTAACAATTGACCATGGATTATAAACAATTGTTCCAGCAAACCTATACCCGTTATACCATTCTTTAACAGCTAAAGTATGATCAAGCATCCCCGCCTGTTGTAATAAATCACCAACTTCCTCTTCGGTAAAACCAAAATATTGACTATATTTAGATTGCAGAACCGAATAGATTTTAACATTATTGAGGCCTGAGAATAAACTTTCCTTTGCAACTCTTATTACTCCTGTAACAACCGCTCGATTTAAAGCGATATTGTCCTTTAAAGCAGCGCTCAACATTCCTCTCATTAAATCCATCATTTCTTTATAATAACCAGACACAAAACTTGCCTGTATGGGCGTGTCATATTCATCAATTAAGATATAAATTTTTTTTTGATGATGTTTAAATAGATAGTTACTTAGTCGTTTTAGAGAAGACTTTAAATCCCCTTCATCTACGTTACCATCTATTAATTTCTGGATGAAATTTTTTTCATCTATTTCCAATTGATTTGATTTTAACAGATATCTATATTCTTGATAAAGATCTTGGATGAGTTTATATAATTCATTTAAGAATTTAGCGTAGGAAGTTTCTTTAATATCTTTGAAGGTTAG
>JADGBS010000030.1:0-5734 GCA_015231325.1 Oligoflexia bacterium
GGGAGAAGTGGGGGGCGGAGAAAATTTGTATTTTACCTTAGGGGGGAGTGATAATGAGTGATGATAAATACAGAAATTTAAATATCCTGGTAATCGAAGATGATGCGGATGACTATACTTTTGTTTGCAATGAACTGGAGAAAAATGGATTTGAAAGTAAAACTGAACGAATATTAACTCGCGAGGAGATGGTTGCAACTTTAAATTGTAAAAAAATTGATATTATTTTATCAGATTATAACCTTCCTCGTTTTAGTGCTCCAGAAGCGCTACAAACGTTAAAAGACTCTGGACTTGATATTCCATTTATAGTTATTTCAGGTGCAGTTGGCGAGGAAGAAGCAGTAAAAGTCATGAAGGCAGGAGCGCACGATTATATTTTAAAGGATAGCTTAGTAAGATTACCTGAGGCCATTAAAAGGGAATTGAACGAAGCTAAAATCCGCAGGGAACTGAGGCTAAAAGAAATTGTTCTACAAGAATCAGAAAGGCAATTCCGAGAATTACTAGAAAATATTGTGATGATATCTGCAATACTAGACACCAGCGGAAAAATCGAATTTTGTAATAACTATTTACTGAAACTGATCAAGAAGCAATCAAATGAAGTAATTGGTGCCAATTGGTTTAAGCTCCTGGTGCCGGAAAGTGCTCAACCTTTAGCGAAAGAATTATTTTCCCTTACTATCACTAAGGATAATCTGGTCCCCGCTTTCGAATATGATATCATCTTGGCGGAAAAAGAAAGACATCATATTGTATGGAAGTATACTTTGATTAGAAATAAAAACGGAGAGATAACTGCTGTTGCATATATTGGTGACGACATAACCGAATCAAAAAGACTAGAGCGAGAAAATCATAGAGTTCAAGAACAAATCTTTAACTTAAATAAAACAATTTCTTTGGCCCGTCTAGCAGTCAGCACTGCTACTAAAATCAATGATCCCCTGTTAGTAATAAAAAAAAATATTGCAATAATTTCAGAACACACCAAAGACAAAAATATCCATTCTTTGCTAATGAAACAAAGGATAGCTGCCAATACTATAGCTGAAGCGATCCTAGAATTACAGGACTATGCCAAATTAGATTTAGATAAGGTCGAATCTATGGAAAGTTCCCAAGCTATAGAACAGTCCCTGCAACTAGTAGAACAATTATTAAAACGGGATGGAATTTTTTTAGAACGGGATTTACGTGCAAAAGAGACCTGGGTCAGCTGTAATCTAGTTAAGTTTCAACAGATAATAATGAATCTATTTTTATTCGCTAGAGATAGTTTAGCAGGAATTGCTAACACCCAAGATGTCAAAAAATTAATAAAAATCGAAACCGACAATCACAATGATTATTTAGTAATCAATATTAATGACAATGGGCTGGGTCTTACTCAAACTGAACTTCGCCAAGTTTTTGATCCTTTTTTCAAACCCTATCCAAAAAGTGTTGGCAACGGTCTATGGATAAGTAAAAATGTATTGCAAAGCTGGGGCGGTTCAATCGAAGTAGAGTCTGCATTTAATAAGGGAAATAGATTTACTATCAAAATTGCTTGTAGCGATTCGAAAGAGAAAAAAGAAAAAATAGAGAAAAATACAAATATAAATATTTTCGAATTTTCAGTAGCAGAAATGGGACTTGATCAATTAAAAGGGAGAGTGCTGCTCATTGACAATGATGACTATACTAGAGAAGGAATTTCTAATTATTTAGGTCTAATGGGACTTGGTGTATTTGAGGCAACCGGTATTAACGATGCTATCCAAAAATTAAAAAATGATATTTATGATTTTGTGATCATAGATGCCTCTACAAATAAAAAAAATGAAGATGTCTTAATTGGCCAAATAAGAGAGTTTGCTACACCTGAACGCAGTAAGATCATAGAAATTTCTGATCATATTGGGAGTAGGATTGCAATTGTTGATCCAGTTATCCAGAACAAAGAAGGAGATCGGTCTAATAATAAAAGGGCCGATGCCTATCTCGGCAAACCGTTTAATATGGCAGAATTGGTCAAAATTATGAGCAAATTACAAAATTATATAGAACAGAAGTCTTCATAAACTATACTTAATTGCTGCTGCCAGGGTGCTGCTGCCAGGGTGCTGCTGCCGCCAAGGTGCCACCTTCTTTTTTACCCTACCAGTATCCGAAACAAAGAAGCAAATAGCGAATTATAACTTCGATAGTAATCGGTAAATGCCAGTTGCAAATTGGAAAATATAAAATCTAACCCCGTGCGATCTTCCTCAGTAAACTCCCCCTGATCATCCAAACTGTGAACAATCGCCACCATTTTCCACTTTTGATTACTAATTAAAAGCGGATAAAAATATTTATTTCGATACAATCGTGATCTCTCAGTTGCCTCTTGTTCTTCAAAGAGCTTAATCTGTTGCAACAATATAATTTTCTCTCCCTTCCATTCTTTAATTAGCTCCTGAGCGAAATGACTTTTTTTCTTACTGCATACAGTGCTCTGCAGTAAAAAATGTTCCCGCGTTAAAAACTGATCACTCCACTGTCGTCCATGTTCATCGTATAACAGCAACGAAAAATACCCGCGATTTTTTTTAAATATCTCCATTCCAAGTAAGTCATAAATTTTTTTCCGAGAATATTTCCTCACAATACATTTAATAAAATATGCATTCAATTCGTTACATACTAATGCAGCATCGAAATTTCTGTTTTTATTTTGAAAAGAAAATTTTTTCAAAAATCGTAAAACCTTCTTAAGCGGTTTTGCTTTAGTATAACACCACCACTCACTCTGAATTCTAGGGAGAGCATGCCTGCCAAGGCGAATTCTATTCTGTTGAAAAAATTCCAATAAATTTTTTATCTCACTACTTATCCATATAAACTTAATAACCTTTTTTATTATTCCATCACGACTACCTTTGCTACTGCCATCGCCATAAATATTTTCATCATAATTTATTTTTGCCAAAATTTTCTTCACATCTTCAGGATCACTATTGGAATAGAAGTTCACTTCTCCAAAAATTTGATAGAACACACATAATTTTTTTAATTTATTAATCAGTTCATTAACTGGACTACCAACTGGACAACCAACTGGACTACCAACTGGACCACCATTAGATGAATAAAACACCACACAGTACTCAGTTATCTTTTTTTTGCCTATTCCTTCACTCATATATAAAAACTCCCTATACTTTCCCCTTCCTTTTCGTATTATTTGTAAAAAAGATCATTTTTTTCCTAAAGTAAAAATTCATTCGTAACGATAAATAGGCCAGGGCAAATGAAATGCCCGAACAAAGCATGGGTTTTTTAAGCAATATTATCAGTATCTTTAATACGAGCAGGAGGCTTATCGATTTCTCAAGGTTTCTGAGAAGTTGAGCATCACGGACGAGCTGAAGAGGAAACAAGGAGGTAGTCGATGGGTCTTCGTATTAACACCAATGTAACTTCATTGATGGCACAAAGAAGTCTTAGTCAAGTCACAGACAAACAGAATCAATCACTAGGGCGCCTCTCATCAGGTACCAGGATCAACCGTGCTGCAGACGATGCAGCGGGATTGGCAATTAGTGAAAAATTAAAAGCAGGGATCCGCGGGATCAATCAGGCAAATCGTAACGCCAACGATGGTATCTCTCTGATCCAAACCTCAGAAGGAGGCCTGAACGAAATTTCTTCTATTTTAGTTCGTCTACGTGAATTGGCCGTGCAGTCCGCATCTGATACTGTTGGGGATGCTGAGCGTAGTCTGACCGACATTGAATATCAAAGCCTCAAATCAGAGGTTGATAGGATTTCCCAAGTTACTGAGTTTAACGGAAAAAAACTGCTGAACGGTACCGGCGATTTTTATGACTTTCAAATCGGTATCAATAACGTTCCATCAGAAGACAGAATATCTTATGATGCCCAAATCACCAATTCAAGCCTTGATAGCTTAGGGTTGGTAGGTCTTTCTGTTTCCAGCAAAACGAGTTCACAAGAAAGTCTGAGCCTATTGGACCAAGCAATCCAAGCAATTTCCGGTAAACGCGCCAATTTAGGCGCTATCCAGAACAGGTTGGTCAATACCTCCAACAACTTACAAGGCATGAGTGAAAACTTATCAGCAGCAAATTCTCGAATCAGAGACACTGATTTCGCGCTAGAAACTGCCGAAAATACTCGTCTCAATATTTTGACACAGGCCGGCACTTCTGTATTAGCTCAAGCGAACAACCAAGGTGCTGCTGCCCTGAAACTTTTAAACGGCTGATTTTTTTCAACACAATCTCAAAACAAATTCAGATACTATTCTCATTAACATATAAACGGAACAATTTATCTTTTCCCCGTCGAATAAAAAAGCTCTCACTGTCCCTGATGCTAATCATATACTTGTAATACTCCGGAAAAGTATCTGCTACCTCCAATACAGATTTTCCTTCATGTTCTCCAAAATCAATAAAAACCTTGTCCTCTTCCAAAATTCCAGTGACAGGACTCACATTTTTTTGTACCATAATTCCCTCCCTAGAATTACTTATCTATAAATAAATTTTGCTGAATTTTTTTTAGATTGCAAAGAAAAAAATTAATGTCCAAAACTACTCTGGCATCGAACCACCAAATTTGAAAAATTTTTGCAAAAACCAAACTAACATTTTAAATTCTTGATAATGTTCCTCTCCCATAAAATTTTTTACTAATTTCAAACCACTAAAAAGCGGTAATTTTTCTCTATATGGTCTACGATTGGTAATTGCAGTAATTACATCAGTACTTTCAATAAATAAAGTCTCTGTTCCGGTCAAAACTTTGTTAATTTCAAGATTATTTGGAACCAATAGTGAATGATGGTGATGATTCCTGATTATATTAAAATAATTGGGATTGAGTGGTATTCGACCATCTAAAATTTCTCCTGAAAAATCTTGATGTCTCGAAATCAAATCCTTCTCATGAACACTCAAATCCGATCTGTTTAGCGCATCTTTAGGAATCAATGCCATACCAATATCTTTAAAATAACTGGCCACAAAAAGCGAAGTAATTTCCTTTTCACTAAACTGCTGCACACTTTTTAAAAAACCCAATAACATCAAGGATGATAGTAAAGGTTGAGCAATAGTATAGTGATAGCTTTGCCCTGCTAAATATTGGTACAGCGAGGGAATTAGTGCCGTTTTGTCCTGTAATAACTTCCCTAGCCCAATCAAACATTGATATTGTAGCAAAAGAGTTTCATCATCTATTGGATTTTTATGCAAGTAATCTAAATTTAGAGACAAATAATATACTTGTTTTTTTCCATTCACTAAAAGATCACCCAACGATAACGATCGAGTGATTTTCAGTAATTTTGCTTGATTATCTTTTACCAAATTTTGGTAATCTTCTATGCGCACAAATAATTGTGCCAATCCTAAGTCAACTACCTTTCGTAGACTGTCGCGATTAATCAACTGCTCCTTATGCATAACTATATGAAAAATATTTTCAATAAAACCATAGATATCACAAGGAAGTGTAGATAAAAAGATCAATTCCCGCAAATGTATAGGAGTGAGTTCATAGGAAAGATTATTCTGAACCAAAAAATCTACAGCGCCCATTAATTATATTAACGCTCTGTAAACCGCAAAGGTCAAGTGAGAAAATATATCAGCGCTATCAGCTTCTATCGGCCCTTAGAAAAATCAGGTTTGGTTTTCAATTTTTTATTAACATCGTACTCTTCAATCGCCAAGGT
>JADGBS010000030.1:5759-26944 GCA_015231325.1 Oligoflexia bacterium
GTATATGAAATCGCACTGGCCTCCCACAATTTAGGATACATACTTATTTTGGTAAATCCAGGAATAGTGTTCAGTTCATTAACAATAATGTCCTCAGCATCCTTACCGTTATGTAGCAAAAAGAAATCAACCCGCGCCATCCCTCGGATACAAAGCGCCTGATAGCTCTTGATGGCAACTTTTTTAAGTTGATCAATAACACTCTCAGCAAGATTAGCGGGTATTTGCAAAGTTGCACCGTCTTCATCAACATACTTGGCCTCGTATGAATAGAAATCATTTTTAGCAACAATTTCTCCAGGAACAGAGGCAGCAGGATTTTGATTCCCTAGGACCGCCACCTCTATCTCTCTACCCTTTACTGTTTTCTCTACTACAATCTTGGTGTCATATTCAAAAGCACTATGCACTCCCCGCTTATACTCTTCCTCAGTTCGTGAGTGAGTTATCCCAACAGAAGAACCTAAATTGGCGGGCTTAATAAAGACATCGGTACCCAACCTTTTGAGTACTGTCACATATCCACTAATCGCCTCCTCTTCCGAGTTAAAGGCCACGAAGTCCACTATATTAATTCCTGCTTCCCGCAAAAGGCGTTTCATCACGTCTTTATCCATACCTACTGCCGAACCTAAAATTCCCGCCCCCACAAAAGGAAGATTTGCCAATTTGGCCAATCCTTGGATCGATCCATCTTCACCATGCGGGCCGTGTAAAACAGGAAAAATGACGTCAATTTTTCCGATAGTAAGATTACTCTTTTTATCTGTTAACCTGCGTTCGTCTCCATCAGCAGACAACACTACTTGGGTTTCGTTGCTTATATTAAGACCAATAAGCTTAGGATCCCCACTATTAATCAGCTCTAAAGATTGTTTATTAAGATACCATCGGCCATCTCTGTCGATTCCTATTAAAATAGGATCATATTTCGAACGATCTAATGCTTCTATTACATTTTTCGCTGACTGCAGTGAAACCTCATGTTCTGCCGAGCGACCACCAAAGAATATTGCTATTTTAATTTTATCTTTCTGATTCACTTTTAGGTTCATAGTACAATCTCCTCTTGATGATTCGCTTGATGATTTTCTTTATTGTTCTCCTTATAAATTCTTTCTGCCGGATTTTTTTCTTTCATTAAATCAGCAAAAAGCTCTGTCAATCCATTGAATGTCATATTCTCTGAGCTCTTGCTCCCATAGCGTCTAACACTAACACCGCTATTACCTACCTCCCGATCACCAACCACGAGCATGAAAGGAATCTTTGCTGTTTGCACCTGTCGCGTTTTTAGATTCATCGATTCATTACGGGCATCAACCCTAACCCTGTATCCCGCACTTTTTAGTTGATGATAAATTTTGTAAGCATAATCAAGTTGTGTTTTTGCATCGCTTTTTACCGGAACCACGACGGCCTGCTCTGGCGCAATCCAAAAAGGAAACGCTCCGCCCACATGCTCTAAATAAATTCCAAAGAAACGCTCGATCGACCCTAACAACGCCCGATGAATTACTATCGGACGCTCCAACTCACCCTTAGCGTTGACAAACTTGAGATCGAAACGCTCAGGTAGTTGAAAATCCAATTGAATGGTTCCTAACTGATACTCGCGCTTGAGGGCATCAGCAACTTTGAAATCAATCTTCGGACCATAAAATGCCCCATCTCCAGGATTAAGCTGATAGTCGCATTTATTTTCCACCAATGCCTTGCGCAATGCCTCCTCCGCTAAATCCCAACTACTTTCTTCTCCCATACGTTTTTGTGGACGTGTGGATAAATTAACTTTTACATCCATAAACTGAAAGTGACGATAGCACATGAAGTACATAGAAATCAGTTCGCTAATTTCCTGTTGAATCATATCTAAAGAAAGAAAAATATGCCCATCATCCTGACTGAAAGTGCGTACTCTAGTCAGTCCCGATAGCGTTCCCGATTTTTCGTAGCGATGGATTCTTCCAAAATCAGCAAAACGTAAAGGCAAATCACGATAACTATACTTGTAATGTTTGAACATCAACATATGACCAGGACAATTCATTGGCTTAAGGGCATATTCACGATTCTCAATATCGGTAAAAAACATATTTTCATGAAAATTTTCATAATGACCACTAATGTGCCATAACTCAACATCTAAAACCTGAGGAGTGATCACCTCCTGATAGTCGAATTGATGATACAGACGACGAATAAATGCTACCAACTCGTTATAGACTATTGCCCCTTTAGGCATAAAAAATGGTGATCCAGGAGCGTGCGCATCCATGAGGTAGAGCTCCAGCTCTTTGCCCAGCTTACGATGATCCCGATTTTTTGCCTCCTCTAAAAATTTGAGGTGTTCTTGCAACTCCTTCTCACTTAAAAAGGCAGTAGCATAAACTCGTTGTAATACCTTCTGATTCTCTTGCCCTCTCCAATATGCCCCTGCTACACTGAGGATTTTGAAGTGTGAAGGAATCTCTGAAGTTTTTCTGACGTGTGGACCACGACAAAGATCAGTGAATTCACCCTGGGTATAACTGGTCAATGTCTCTTCCGCGGGAATTCCCTCTATCAATTCCACTTTTAAATCTTCTCCCAAGTTCTTGAAGAAAAGTATCGCATCGTCTCGGGAAAGAACCTTCCTGGTAATGGTTAAATCTTCCGCTATGATCGCCAACATTTCTTTCTCTATTCGAGGAAAATCTTCTTCCGTCAAATGGTGTTCCATATCGATATCATAGTAAAATCCATCATCGATGGTCGGCCCAATTCCCAATCTTACTTTTTCTTCCGGAAAAGATCTGATAATCGCCTGGGCCAATAAATGAGCTGCGGAATGACGAATAGTGTCCAGATCATAGTTAAGATCATACTTAGCACTCATCACTAATTCTCCTGGTTTTGAGTTCAACAAAAGATAAACCTATAATTGTCAGATAATCTACTTATATTTTAACTTATTCTTTAACTTGTTTTTTTTACTTGTTTTTTAACTTATTTTTTATCACAATCTTTGTCCCCAGAAAATCATCTGCTAATTATCTGCTAACTAACTGATAAAAATACTTCTTGCTTCAAATTATCGGGAACGTTATACTGTCCTATCAACTCTGAAATGGGAATGGGTGGATATAAAAAGCTTCGCCTCACCTCGTCTAAGGTCGGCTTAACTTAATAGGAGTCGCTTATGACAACAAATAACAACAATCACCTGTCTCATTTTTTGCGTCCTGAAGCTATCAAAGCGGAAGGGTTGTCCGTTAGTAGTAATAGTCAAGCACGCATCCACTACCGTCTAGGAAAGGTATATTTTGACAAGGCCGATCTGCTTTCTGCAGAAAGGTGTTTCCTTGAAAACCTACCTATGTGGACTAATCCCCAAGACATTTTTTTTATCTTCAAAGTTCTCGGATTTTTGGTACGTATTGCCTCTGAAATGTTGGATGCAGAAAAAACTGAAAGATACGTTGATGAGATTGAGAAATTATTAGAGCAAGTCAGAAGTAGTGCCCCTCAATATCTATCGGCGGAATTTTATTATAACCAAGGGATTGTGCAAAGTTACCGCAGTGGACTCGAACAAGCGTTGACTACTTTCGAGCTCGCTGCTCAGAAAGCAAGGGAAGAAAAATCTAATGAAGTGTTGGCCAAGGCAACCCACGCCATGGCGATGACCTCCCTAAACCTCAAGGATTTGCGATCAGCATTAACTCATTTAGACCAACTGGCATTGACATTGAAGGAACTGCACAAAAGTTACCTAGATGGTACCTACCATCTCTTGCGCGCCAACGTGTACTCTGAATTAAATGAACACCAATTAGCGATTAAACACTACCAGGAATCACAAAAAGTTTTGGTTGAAAAAGGCTGCTGGAATCTTTATGGAAAAATCCTTTTAGGCGAAGGAATCATCTACAAAAAAACCGGTGAATTTAATCGTGCCATCTTCTATTTTGAAATGGCCCAAAAATCGATTAATCCATTGGTTTTTAAGAAATTAGCTACCCAATTGGAAAATGAGATCGCCGATGTCCGTGGAAGCAACATCGATCTAGTTCTAGACATGACTAATCGCATGATCTACGAAAAAAATCTCGGCCCAATTGATTTCAAACATCGTTTTATTCTTTTGGAAATTCTCTATCTGCTGATCCAAAACCTTGGACGATATTTTAACAAAGAAGACTTGGCCAAGGCCATTTGGAAGGATGAGTATAACCCTCTAATTCACGATAAGCTCATCTATACTAGCGTCAGTAGATTGCGAAAATTGATCGAACCAAAAAGGAATAGTCGCAGTTATATTATTCGCGGACAAAACGGATATACTTTCAATCCTCGCAGGAAGGTACGCTTGCATCGCGATAATGAAATTGATAAAAAAACAAATACCTATGGGATTGAGCTAAGCTCTCCAGTTTAGGTCCAATTGCTGGTTAGGAATAGTCAGAAATGGTCAGAAATAGTCTAAAATGGTCGAAGATGGTCAAAAAAAAGACGTATAATTTTTTCGACATTACTTTTAAATTGTTCACTCTAACTTTGTTAACCTGGTCTTCAATAAACACCTCGAACGGATCCTCCGAGTCTCTCCTTGACTCAGGGATCGTTGTTTTTAAATTTCCAGACAAAATCTATTTTCTAAGTGATGTCCACGAATTAAGCTTGTCTCTATTAAGGCTGCAGTGTCTACTTCCAAATTCAATGCTTTTGAATAAAATCCTCCCATCACTACCTGAACAGTTAAAAAATTTTCTAAGTAGCGACACCCAACTAACCCAACAACCCCAACTTGTCGACAAACAGGCGTTGTACAACAGGTTAAGCGCTAATCAACACTTCTTTTCCGAAATAGCATTAATCTGGAAAATATTACGATACCTTCAGAAAAACGGTATCAATACCCCACTACCTGGAGCACCGGAACAGTGTAGTAATGCCCTCAGCGAGTACAGCGACAGCAAATTCCACAGCAAGGAGAGGAGCGCGCGCATGAAGGAGTTAATGGCCGTTGAATATTTTCTACAAAACAAATTTTCCGTCAATTCCCTTCCTATTTCCGATTTTGAGGTGAACAATTTTTTGAAGAAAAATCCTGCAATATTGCAGCAATTGAATAAAGAAAAAAAGGATTCGGTGCAAATAACAGAAATTATAAAAAAACGACTGGTTACCGAGAAAATTCGTGAGTCCCAAGAAACCTTCATAAACTCACTGAACCGCCAGGTTCATGCCGATTTTTTATGGAAATAAATGTTTGGGATGGGAACATACCTGCCGCCGGGCCTCCACTTTTTAGGGAAGAACTTTATAAGCTAGATCAGTTGATGATAGATCAAAGTTGGAGTGTTGACGCCTGGAATGGTGTTTGGCAAACCCCTAACAACTACCTCCTAGCTACCCTTTCCCCAATCATTGGATTTGCTCTCTTCCTCAGGTCTCCTACAGAGAAATTGGGTCACTTGCTGAAAGTGGTAATTTTGCCAGAATATCGCTCACAAGGCCTAGCGGAGAAACTACTAAGAACAAGCTTCGAAGTCCTCGGTCAACAAGGACTGGACAGGATTTATTTAGAAGTGGCCTGCAACAACCTGGCCGCGATCGGCCTCTACCATAAATTAGGAATGAAACAAATAAATTATTGTAAAAATTTCTATGGTCCACAACAAGATGCCTATAAGATGATGTTAGTTAAGATAGTAATGGCTGAATGATGTTAATTTTAGTACTCCCTAATAATACTCTATTGATTTTTTAAAATATCTTTGATAGAGCTTGGAGTGATATTACTTTTCTACGACGTGAATCTATAGTCTTCCACATACTGATTACGGTAGGAAGACGAGGCGAGTCGCCGAGGCGTACTGTTTGTACGTCATGTGGAAGACTATAGTTGCAGACTTCGGAACGGGCACAATTTGGCCTTAGTTCAGGCCTCTTCGTACATTAACCAATATTACCCATATTGTTAAACGTACATTATTACTCGTCCCAACCGCTATCAGTTGTTGTAAAATAGGACAAAGTGATAATGAAACTCTGGTCCTCAACTATCACGAGTGAGTAGGGTTTATAAATTTAGTAACGGCAGGTACATTGACATAAAGCATAAAGGGCATATTCGAACAAAGTTATGGAAAAAAAGGACTTGGAACAACTAGATTCACTCATTTCGCAAGTAGTAAAGGGGTGTGGATTGACACTATACCACTTGGAATACAAGCAAAGCAGACCACCGTTATTACGCGTCTTTATCCTTAACGAAAAGACCAATACTGCGACTATCGAAGAATGCGAGATCGTCGATCATGCACTTACCCCCTTTATCGATAATCTCGAGTGGATAACACAGCAATTAGTTTTAGAAATTTCCTCCCCAGGTATATATCGGGAGTTATTACGTCCTTCACATTTTCAACTGGCATTAAACAATTTTATAAAGCTAAAATTAAATGTTACTCTCGAGGATAAGTACCCTGAACTTCCAAATAAATTTAAGAAGAATCGTCATCTTCGTGGTAAATTATTAGCAGTAGATGATGAGAGAGTTACCTTGGATTTGGGCATTTCTAATAACAAAAACGCTGGCGACGGTACCTCGAGCATCGAAAATTCCATAATTACAATCGCATTCAAGGAGATCATTAAGGCCAATGTAGATCCTGATGTAAAGTGGCAATACTGATACTAGTAATGGCGGTGTAATACCATAAAATGCATATCGAATTATACCGAATACAGAGCATTAAAATAATAAAAAAGAGGGTCGCAGATGAGTTTTCAAGAATTGGGAAGAGTAATTGATCAGTTGGTTAAAGATCGCGGCATCAAAAAAGAAGTGATTGTCTCTGCAATCGAGCAGGCATTTTTGGTGACTGCTAAGCGGAAATTTGGCATTCAAGGTGAATATGAGGCCAAATATAACGAAAAAGAGGATGATATCGAGATTTACCAATATAAAAACGTGGTCAAAGATGTTAAAGATCCCATTCTAGAAATTACCTTCGAAGATGCTCAACGTTACGAATCCGATTGCGAAATTGGTGATCAGCTAGGGGTAAGAATTGATAACCCAGGGTTCACCCGCGTAGATGTACAAACTGTAAAGCAAATCATTCTACAAAAAGTACGTGATGCCGAAAGAGAGATTCTTTTCAAAGAATTCAAACACCGCGAGGGGGAATTGATTACCGGAATTGTGCGCAGACAAGAAAGGGGCAACACCATCGTTGATTTGGGCAAGGCAGAGGCCATACTAAACAAAAAAGAAACCATACCCGGAGAGGGTTTTCGTCCAGGAGATCGAGTACAGGCCTATTTATCCGAAGTGATTATGACTAACCGTGGACCAGAAATCTGCCTCTCTAGAACTTCCCCAATGTTTTTGGTAAAGTTATTCGAAATAGAGGTGCCGGAAATCCAAGATGGGACCATCGAAATCAAATCGGCCGCTAGAGAGCCAGGATATCGCGCTAAAATCGCCGTTTATACTGCTGATAAAGAAGTTGACCCCGTAGGTGCCTGTGTGGGGATGAAAGGAAGCCGGGTACAAAATATTGTTAACGAGTTGCAAGGGGAAAAGATCGATATTATCAAATGGTCACCAGATATGGAAGTCTTCATTAAAACTGCATTAGCACCTTCCGACGTCACCTCCGTGATGCTCGGCGACGACAATATCACGGTAGATGTCATTGTCGATGATGATCAACTTTCCCTAGCGATCGGGAGAAGAGGACAAAATGTACGCTTAGCGGCCATTTTGTGCGGAAAAAGAATCAATATCATCTCCAAAGGAAAACTACAGGATAAAATGCGCAGGGCAGTGGAAAACCTTACCCAAATAAACAGCATCAACGAAGCAATAGCGCAAATGTTCGTCAATGAGGGCATTATGTGCTTGGATGATCTGTTAAATATTGATGTCGCTGATATCGCAAAATTGATTAATTCCGACGTAGAGGCCACCTCTCGTATCATCGAAGAGATTAATGTTCAAGTCAAAGAAGGCATTATAAAAACTCAGCTGGCCGACGAAGAAGACTTGATCTCCGCCTCTGCCTCTCCAAATATCAGAGCTGGTACGCTAACCACCAGCGATCGAGGAGAAGACAGCGGCAGCGGCCATAAAGGCGCCACCGATCGCTTCTCGGATGCCGAAAAACGATTACGGGAAGAACTGGCCGCTTTTAAACTTAAGTAAGGGTTTTAAAAAAAGTTTTAAAATTTATAAAAAGTATTCGTTGTATTTGTTATTACGCCTTGTTATGCCTTTTATTATGCCTTTTCTGTGGAGAAAAATAGAATGCCCAAAAAGATTTTCGAGTTGGCCAATGAAATTGCCGTCGGTGCCCTGGAATTAGTGGAAAAACTCAAATCGCTCGGTTTCAATGTGCGCAATCACATGAGTACGCTCAGTGATGAAGAAATAAGTAAATTTCTTAGCCTGCAAAAGAGTGGCAAAGGCAGTACCGGCAAAAGCAGCTCCAGCGATGTCAAGAAAAAAACCAGCAAAAAAAGAACTACCCCAGTCGCTACCGCCCCCGATAATGTAAAAAAAGTTGTACAAACAACTGCCAGTACCGATGCTGTCGCCGAGAAGTCAGACGCAGAAAGTGGTACTAGTAGTAGCAATAGTAATAAAGGCAGTATCATAAAACGCAAGGCAATTGTTCGTAAAAAAGGCATAGAACCATCCGCAGACTCAGTACATATACACCATGAAGAAGATGAAACTTATAGAATAGGTGAGGAAGGACATATTCCAAATGATCCTCAGTATGCGAGCAGCGGCCCAACAACAAATACAACAGACGACTACTCATCATCGTCATCGTCTGCTGGCAGCGACACCGAACAGCAATCGCAATCGGCGTCAACAGAGCAGCTTGAACAACACGAGCAAGATGATGGGGAACAGATCGAAGGACAACCAGGAGATGAACTTTCTCCGCCAGAGATAACTCCTGTTTATCCCGACGATGCTGAAACCAGCAAAATTTCACAACACCGACAAAGCACCGCTAATGTTGCCGAAACAGACACAGTTCCACTTGATCATCAGACAAACATAGCACCGCACGAAAAGGAAATGCTCTACAGTAATGACAGCATAACGCCACCACCTCCAGAACGGCCTTCCTCCACACACAGCACCTCCACCGCGAAAGGAAATAAAGGAGACGACAAGGGACATGAGGAAGATCGGCCAAGAGGATTGCGAGTGGTTTATAGACCACCTACCCCGCCACCTTCTCCTGTCGAGGAAAGTGCTAAACCAATAGAAAACACGGAAATGGCAGCAGCAACGGAAGGAGCTGAGGTACCAACTTCAGGATCGGCAACCAAAACAGGAGCGGAAAATGGTGGTCCAGATTCAAGAAAAGTGTACTACGAGGAAAAGATGCATTCTTTTACTCCAGTTTATATCCCTCCCAAAAAAGTTACCCCCCCAGAAAAAGGGAATGAGCAATTGGGGACTACCACTGGACAGAACAAAATAACTATCTCCTTGCGCACTGGCAGGAGTAGTAGCACTACCAGTGGGAGTGGAGCAACTATTTCTGGACCTGGCCAAGCACAGCTTAGCAGCAGCAAATTAAGAACCAACAAACGGCAAATGACTGCTATAGATGGTAAAGGAAGCAAACCCAACGATCCTACCCAACCTGTAAAGAAGAAGGAAGGTATAACCGTTACCCCAGCATCATCTCATCCGACTGTCATCACCGTTGGCGGCGGTGAACGTCCGGAAACAGGCGCAGCACTTCCAACAATACGTCCTAAATCCAAGGTCCGAGACATCGGCCAATTAAGGGCCGATGAGGAATTAAAATCTTACACTACTGAACTAATTGGCAAAGTGGTATATACTCCAGTGGGTAGAAAGAAAATCTACCTTGGCCCGACTAAGGAAACCAAAATTACCGCCGTAAAAAACTCCAAGCGAGTAATTACCGTTGATAGCGGCGTAACTGCGAGCACTTTAGCGGCAAAATTGGCAGTTAAGTTCGAGCTATTAAAAGACCGATGTTTAGATCTTAATTTGTTGCTTAAAGAGGATGATTTTTTAGGAGTTTCTCTCCTTGGTGAAATCGCTGCCTTGTACCAATATCGCGTCGAAGATATCTCGTTTAACGAAGAAAAGATTTTGGGTAAGGCGACTACCAAAGCAGATCAGGAAAGTTTAATGTCAACAACAGATACACCAAAAGAGAGAATAGAAGGGCAAGTACCCACCACGGTAGTCCCACCTCAAACTGACCTCGATGCTACCGGCGACACCACAGCGATGAAGTCAGCAGCATCGGCCGATTTATCGGCCGATACATCGGTTGATTTACCGACTGGCAAACCGGTTGGAAAATCAAAAAAGGGCACAGATACAAGCAAAGGCAAAATTGGTATCAAACCGCGACCTCCAGTGGTAACCATCATGGGTCACGTTGACCACGGAAAAACCACTCTCCTCGACTATATTCGCAAAAGTAAGGTAGCACAGGGAGAGGCAGGAGGAATTACCCAGCACATCGCGGCCTACCAGGTGGAGTGTAATCAACAAATAATTACTTTTATTGATACCCCTGGACATGCTGCCTTCGGTGCAATGAGGGAACGAGGTGCCAAAATCACAGATATTGTAATTTTAGTGGTGGCCGCCGATGATGGCGTTATGCCACAAACTAAGGAATCAATAAAATTTTGTAAGGATAGTCAGGTTCCAATAATTGTCGCTATTAATAAAATAGATAAAGAAGGAGTCAATACCGATCGTATAAAAAATGATCTTCTGGAGTTCGGTCTTACGCCCGAAGCTTGGGGTGGTGAAACCCAATACGTAGAAGTTTCTGGTCTCAAGGGAATGGGAATAGATTCACTCCTAGAGGCAATCTTGTTGCAATCGGAAATCATGGAACTCACCTCCGATCCTCAGGAGAACCTGGTGGGTACTGTGTTAGAATCTAGGATGGAAGCGGGAAAGGGAGCAATGGTCACAACCTTGATCAAGAGCGGAACCTTGAAAAAAGGGGACTATGTTGTCGCTGGAGAAAACTCTGGTCGCGTTAGAAGTTTGCTAGATCACACTGGAAAAAACATCGACAGTGCTGGCGCATCAACCCCAGTAGTGATTCTTGGCATCGATGGTACCCCTAGACCTGGGGAACGCCTGAACGTAGTGAAAGGGGATCGCGAGGCAAAGAAAATTGTGCTCAGTCGAGTTAACTCTCGTAAAGAATTACTCAATCTTGCTAAACCCAAGGTCAGCTTGGAGGATTTCTTAAGTAGCGGACCTGATAACGGTGAAAACAAGAAGGTGCTGAAACTTATTGTCAGAAGTGACGTCCATGGGTCCTATGAGGCAATCAAGGGAGCATTGCTAAACCTTGGTAACCAAGAGGTTAGTGTGGATCTAATCGGAGGTGGCGTGGGTGCTGTCACCGATAGTGATGTTCAACTAGCACAATCCGCTAACGCCTACATTGTAGGCTTTGGTGTGGGGGCAGTGACCACCGCTCGTCAGTTATCAGAATCGTTAGGTGTAGATATTAAAACTTATCGTATTATTTATGAGTTAATCGATGAGGTTAGGTTGGCATTGGAAGGATTACTCGCCCCTGAACAAGTTGAAAAGTATATCGGCCGAGTTGAAGTTCGAAATATCTTCAATATCCCCAAAATCGGAATGATCGCTGGCGCGGCGGTTATCGATGGAAAAGTAGAAAAAGGTTGTATCATCAGAGTATTACGTGATGGCAAAATTATTCATGAGGGAAAAATCTCTTCATTGAAACGTTTCAAAGAAGATGTAAAAGAAGTTAAAAATGGTTACGAATGCGGAATTTCTATCGAAAATTTTGAAAAAATCCTGGTGAATGATATTCTGGAAGCGTTTGTGATGGAAGAGAAAAGGAGAAGCTTAGGTGGTGAACAATCAAAAAAACAAATTTAAAAAAGAGAAGTACCAAGAAGAGATAATGCAATTGGTAAGCTCTTTCATGCGAAGACAGCTCTCCGATACGCGTTTAACTTTTATTAGTATCACCAAGATCGAGCTCAACAACGATTATTCTGAGGCCAAGATTTACTGGGATACTCATGACAACAGCAAACGCGGTGACGCCAAGCATGCGCTAGACGGTATTATTAGTAAAATTCGTCGCCACCTAGCGTCTTCCCTAAAAGTGAGACAAATTCCCTTGCTTAATTTCGTTTACGATGCACAATTTGATTGCGAAAGAAAAATTGAAGCGCTGTTAAAAGAAGAACAGTCCCTATCCCCCAATCCCAAATAAACTATTAATCAAACAAACATATGCAACCACGAGTTTTCATATTAGATAAACCTGTAGGAATGACCTCTTACGACGTTATTCGCCAGCTCAAGCAGACAGTGCCTTACTTGAAAAGTAGAAAAGCAAAAGTTGGACATCTCGGAACATTGGACCCTTTCGCGAGTGGATTGCTCCTCGTTGCCGTGGGAGGCGCCAGTAAATTGAATGACTATATCCACCGATATTTTAGTAAGACTTACCTAGCAGAAGGCATTATTGGAATAGGCAGTGCCAGCGGTGACCCCACTCATCCAATCTCGGTGGTGGAGGAAGATTTATCTTTACTAGAACGATTATCTGCCACTCCTTTGCCTACCCTGCAAGAAAAATTGCAACAAAACTTCGTCAATACCGAGTATCTGCAAACCCCCCCGGCATACTCCGCTTGCAAACACCAAGGAAAACCACTGTATGAATGGGCCAGAGAGGGGGTAACCATCTCAAAAAATGCGGTACCAAGAACCATTTACATGCTGAACCTCTTAGAAATATCCGCTCTCAGTTGTGGCCAAATTAGTCCTTATTTGCAGGCAGATGCGTCCACGCTTAACAAAATATCAAATATCCGTCCCGTTCGTCTATTGATCAGGACCTGTGTATCTTCTGGAACCTATATTCGTACCCTATTCGAAGACATTGCCAAGAGCTTAGGGACAGTGGGTGTACTTTTAAACTTACGCAGAGAAGCAATTGGACACTTACATTTGGGGATGACAAGAGATATTACACTTGAACAATATTCTCCTAATGAAATTTTTCCCCTACCTAATATAGTCGTTAACTCAAAACAAATTTATAGGTTCCTAAACGGTAACTCCATTCCAGTCGAAAACAAGAACCGAGAAGGGGCCGCCGACAACGAGGACAATGAAAAAGTATATCCTCTCCATGGTCCAGAACGTCCACAAGGATTGTACTGGGTAATGACTGCCGGCGGCGGCGGAAGCGTAAGCAGAAGCAGCGGAGGGGCGGCCGAACTCGGACTTGCAAGACTAGAGCAAAATAATTACAAACCACTTATCATATGGAACTTTTGATACCCTGGATTAATGGAGCAGTAAATGGAGCAACAAACAAAGCAATCTGAAAAAATAATCCAAAAAAAAATATCTTTGGATCATTTATTAAAACAGCTACGGGCAAAAACGGTGGTAGCGTCCTTTTTAAACGACGTTGTTATTTCATTCTACATCATGCTAGTAATGTATCCGCACCTGAACCACCTTATCAATAAATCTCTCTCTGTTTATCAGGAACAGCTGTTGCAAATGGATGCTAGCGAAATCGATGATATTAAAACAAAACTTCTTTCAATGTCGCAAAATTTAACCATTACAATGGTCATTTTCTTTTTCATATTTCACATACTAACTTATTTTGCCTTCTACCGCTGGCAAAAGGAATGGGCCTACAAATACATCCTCACATTGTCTACTTCGGGTACGCTGCTCTCTGCTATTTTTCTAGTTATTCTAATACTAAATGGTCCGTACTCTGAACTCTACCTAGCAATATTACCGATTGCCTACGCCTTTGCCACTACTTGCCTCTATCGCCACACTAATCTGAAGAAACTTATTTCAGCTTGATGAATACATCTTTTTTAATGCTTCCATTGGTTTTTTAAAATGACCTGTATTATATCTCTTCTGAAATGCAGCAATTATGCTTTCATACTTTCCGTTATCGAAATCAACTTCGTAAAGTCGATTAATAAAATCGTGGGCTATAATAAAAACGGCAACCAAAGGATATAGCTTTAAAGGAGATATTTGATGAGGAAAGCCGTTCCCTTCCGCATTTTCGTGATGCTGCAAAATAATAGTATCTACTCCTGGAGGAAACACCCTCGCTTCTCTTACCATATCGGCAATCTCCTGTGGGTGTTTCTGATACTTTCTAATCTTCTCCTTTGGAAATTTTCTTAGCACCTCAAGATCCAAATTATCTACTTTTGCCAATATTGGATCATCTAATGTAATATCATGAAAAATTGCAGCATAGGAAAGTTTACGAATGGTCTCCTTGTAGGTCCAATCCATGTGCAGACAAATCGCAGCGGCAACACAGGAAAGAAGATATGAATGATCATAAAGATAATCCTTCTGCTCACGTACCCGCTTTAAAATACTGGACAATTTTAACTTAAAATCATCGTTCTCAACTATCTTTACTATTTCATTAACGCTTTCATCCGAAAGTTTTATAGCAGTACTGCTAATTCCCGCCGATTGTGCAATTTCCTGAATAATTGCCTGTGTAGTAACAATTACATCTTCCTGCTGCCCTAAAATTTTTTCTTTATCAAATATCAGGAACGGAGTCTGATAAAAACTGGTCGAAAATCTATCATAATCCTTAGAATTTATATACAAAAATTTCTGATTACTAACATTTAATTTAGTGGCAAAGCGATCAATGTCTGAACGAGAATAATTATCGCCTTGATTAAAAATTTTTATGTATTTGCTTCCACTGTCGCTCAATCGCAAATAGACATCACAAAGAGTGGTGTTGAACCGCCAAAAATAAGGTAATCTTACTTTTGAATAATTAATCTCGGTAGCAGGCACTTGGTCCTGGGAAGCAAGATGACCCCATCCAGGTACCATTTTAGAAACAAATTCTATAACAAAAGAACGAAATAGTTTTCGATCAAAATTCTTTGCAAGTTGAGCATCTAAATTTTCTCTAGAATGAAATTTGGGGAAAATGCTTGAGATGGACTGATGAGATTCTGTGGTAAACAATACAAACGGAGTCTTGATTTTCTCCGTTAATATAAAATCGTAGAGATCGCTACCTGTTCCATTAGGCATATTAAAATCGCTAATAATCAAATCATATTCTGAACTTTCTTGCAATCGTCTGATTGCATTATTACCGCTGGTACACTCAACAATCTGTACTTGATCAAATATATTGTCTAAAACCAATACAAATAAATCTCTAATCGAATCATCGTCATCAACAAATAAAATTTTCATAGTGTGATGCTTCCCAAGAACACTCTCGTTGGTATTACAATATCCGTACGTAAGTTAGTAACAATAGTATTACATAATACTATTATTCTACTGTTATATCATAATAACAATCAAACAACTAAAAAAATGCCTCACCCAAATTGATAAATATAAATAGATATTACCAGAGATATCAGCAAAAATATTGCTACCGTATTAAATATACAGAGAATAATTCCTGGCCTTTTTATTAAAAAAAAATAAAATTAAAACTATAGGGAATTGACAGGATTTCAAACAAGGACTTTTGCGTGAATAATGGATACTTAGAGCAACTAACTTCATTATTACTTGCACTAAAAAATGATGCTGAGGATCCGGTAATTATTTTTGCATTTAATGATAGAAGTATCTTTAAGTTTACTATAAATAATGCTGAAAAATTTTATCAAGAATTATTCAACAAAACAAATAACCCCAGTACAACCAACAACCCAAAATATATTTCTACACTTATGAAAAAATCATTTATTTTTCATAAGTGTGGCTTTTGTACAGGTTTAGAGCAAGGTATTTGCAACGGACTTAAACCGTATTTGCCGTTAATCCCCTTATTCGAAAAACATTCTTCTAACGAAAAAATTATTTTCGCAAAAAAGGAAAAGGACAAGTACTTAATATTGGACAATATTCCTCTTTCATCGGTCTTGAAATATATAGCACTAGATAGTATTACCCATTATTGCAACGCTACTAGCGCTTTTAGCAAATATTTTAGCGGCATTACTGCGGACATGGAACTGAGCGAAATCAGCAAACGAATTTATTTAAACATTTATTGGTCTAGTCGAGGAGACCTCACTTTTACTAACCAAGAAGTAACTCGGATTGCAGAAATATTATTGCGCTCAACTCAAAATCGTCTTGAGAAATTAAAACTATTGACCAAAAGCAATGCTTTCGCCGATGCTTTTATCTACCTTACACTTCCTTTACAATTATTAAATAATACTTTAGAAGACATTATGGAATAATAAAAACATATTATTTACAAGGTAACCATGATGAAACAACTTACTTGGAATCAGAAATTCGACTGCGGAATAAATGAAATAAATCAACAGCATGAAGAGATATTTTTTTTAATCAACCAATTGATAGCAAAAGAGCAGGTAAGAGAACAGGTACAAGAGCAAGAAAAAGAACTGCTTATTAAGTCAGAAATAAATCAATTACTACAACTAATTTTAGAAAAACTAGTAAGGCATTTTAACTACGAAGAGAACCTATTTATTTCATTTAAATTTCCCCAAAGTAAAATACATCAGGAGATTCATAATCTATTTATGGATATGGTCCGTGATTTTATTCATGACTATATTGCATTGGGTCCTAATGAACCCCCAATTATTCCAATTAATCAATTTATCGATTATCTATCTAAATGGTTCATTGAACATATTATTGGGCCAGACAAAGAATATGCTCAATTTATATCAAAGGCCAGTCAAGTATGAATACATCGAAAAAACAACCTTCCCAATTATCTAAAACCGGCAACCTAGACGACCTAGGCGACCTCAAAGAACTAATTGAACTAAAAGAAGAATTCCTTTTTCATACACTAGACGATGAAATTGCTGACATCGAAAATTGGATTTTGTCACTAGAAGACACTAAGGACGAACTAGAAGACGAACTCGATGGAAATAATGTATCATTAATTCAAGAAAGATCAGATGAAAAAAAAGCGTTGGTAAATAATATCAAAAGAACTTTGCATTCACTTAAAGGGCGTGCTGGGTCTACCGACATAGATTTCATTAGCACCATTGCCCACTCATTTGAAGGGCAATTGGTAAACATAAAAAATGTAAACAAAATCAAACCTAGTCAAATTACTTTATTATTAGAATATATTGATCTATTAAAAGAAAGCGCTGATGCATATCGCGAAAATCTAAATTTTGATTACAGAAAATCTCCTTTGCTTAAAAAGCTACTCAAATTTGATCCCAATATACGACTTCACCAGCAAAAAAATGATCCCAGTTCTCTTCTTCATAGTAAAAAGTTACATAAAATTTTGATCATATCGAAAAGTAAGATTATAAATATCTTTTCTGCCAAACATTATCAAGTAGTAATCGTTGACAGTGTCAAACAAGCAAAAGAAATACTTTATAAAGAAAAAGTTGATAGTTTAATTACTGATTATACGCTTACAAATGGCGATGGAAATACGTTGATCACCAATTTAAAGAAAAGTAATACTCTGAACAAAAATATTCCTACTATTTTAATCACCTCAAAAAAGGAAACTGAGAATCAAGCTGCTGATTATGTCCTCCACAAAGATACCCACATGCTCACTCTTCTGCGAGAAATATATAAGCAAATCACTACTATCAGTATGGACGAACTGGCAGTACAAGAAAAAATCACCAAAAATCTGCACCGTTTATCAAAGATCATTTGTATCGATGATGATCCTAGTATTCTCGAGCTCGTTAAAATCGGCATTATGAAGTATCCCGAAATTATGCTTAGGGTCTTTACTTCCAGTAAAGATTTTTTCCTAAATATCACCGACAATATCAATTTTGTCCCTAACCTAATCCTCCTGGACTCAATTATGCCAGATGTTGACGGCGCCGCTACTTATAAAGAGATTCAAAAACATGGTAGTTTTAAAAATACAGCTGTCATATTCTTTACAGCAAAGTCTGCTCTTGACGAAATAAAAGAACTGATTGCTTTAGGGGCCATCGGCATCGTAAGAAAGCCGTTTAAACCTCAAAATTTACTAGCATCCATTTGTGAAATTATTGATCCATAGCTAGGAAAGGGACTTGTTCCCAAACTCCTGCAGTCACCTTAACTACACTCCCTACTTCTAGAAAATTTTGATTGTACTCAAATTGCTGCCGATAAAAATTAACCAGGCCACTGCAAGTACTGTTGTCATTGAGTAACAGATCTATAATCTTATCCTCACGATAGTAGTAATTTGTGTCTGTGATTTTTATCGTGTAAACGCCGTTCGATGCAACTATATTTTTGTTATCATATTCATCATGGTAACCGGAATAAATTGTAAAAATATGACCATATTTTTGATTTAATCGCTCTACACACGAATCACTATCACTCTGATACTCTTTTTTTAAATTAAGTAAGAGCATTCCCGGCCGTGCCCCTACACAAAAACCAGAAGATGTTTCTGGATTGGAAAAAACCCCAGTAATTTCCATCGCGCCTCCCGCTCCCGCCTCTGGGGAAAGTTTTAAGTGTACACAAAGCTTCTGATCTCCATTGTGCAAATTCAAACTCAACAGTGCTCCCTGATAATTGCATAACAGATATAAATAGTATTTTCCCTTTATTGACTGTAATGGTAACCAATTATTGACCAAAGCATAACGAAGCGATGACAACATATCGACGGTAATAATGGTCGATATTCCCTCCGGAAAAGAAACCACTTTTGTTCCATCTTCACCGTTTTGACCAGTCATCCCCTCCGCGGACAACCAGCAATTCCCCCCTTCTAACGAAAGAACTGAGATGTCATCAGCATAGGCACAAAACACTCCAACGGTTGTCACTAACAGGCAGAACAAAATTCTTTTGTTTATCCAATTATGATTATGCATAAATCCCCTCCATGTAACACGTAACGGCAAAATTTGCCCACCACTTTAGCAAATACTAAGATTTATTAAGCTAAAACTATGAGTAAGAATAATTCGCAAACATCCGCTCCTCCTAAGAAAAAAAATACTATATGGCAACTGTTAGAAGAATTGGCAGATAAAAAGGGGGTTACTGAAATTACCATCAATTCCCCCAATAGTATTTTCGCTGAAAAGGATGGTCGCTTTTTTTTACTGGACGTACGTGTACAGTCCAACGAATTATTTGAATTTTGTCATGAAGTGGCAACCTATAATAACAAACTTTGTGATGAGCAAAATCCAGTTTTAGATGGAACTCTTCCCGACGGCAGCAGAATAAATATTATTCATCCGCCGTACGTTAAAATTACTCCGGTGATTACTATTCGAAAATATTTAAATGAACTGGTATCATTCGACAAAACACCAGGCATATTTGCCACCACCCCTGAGTGGATTGAATTTTTTCGAGCGACAGTGCGTGCCCGTTTAAATATTATAATCTCCGGAGGAACAGGGGTAGGCAAGACCACTCTTATGAATCTTTTGTTACAGGAAATCCCCAAAGATGAGCGAGTAATTACGATCGAAGATACTCGCGAATTAAATTTTAAACTTCCCAATCTTGTGCGTATGGAAGTGGCAACAAGGGGCACTACTACTGCCAGCGGTCCAACTGTCGTAATCCCGCTGACACTTCGCGATTTAGTACGTAACACTTTGCGCATGCGTCCAGATCGTATCATTGTCGGTGAAGTACGTGGTGGCGAAATCTTTGATCTGTTACAAGCAATCAATACTGGTCATGATGGCAGCATGACTTCCATTCATGCGAATAGTGCAGGCGAATGTCTAAAACGTATTGCTACCCTCTATCTTTTAGCAGGATACGATGTCCCCATAAAGGCCATTAGAGGTCAAGTGGCCACTGCCCTGAATTTCATTATTCAAATAGGACGCAGTAGAGAGGGGCAAAGAATCATCAGTGAGGTCTCAGAGATCACAGGAATGGAAGGAGATAACGTTCTTATGCAAAAAATAGGAACTTACTCTCCAGAAAAAAAATGCTTAGTAAGTACTGACATCGTACCAACCTGCAGCAAACGCCTGATCGAAAGAGGGGGGCTATCAAAAGATCTATTCGTCAGTGGTTTTTAAGTTTTTGGTTCATGAGTTTCTTTTTCTTGAAGTACTGGGCGCGCCTTAGACCGAACGGTAGGCGCTTGAGGAAGCACAAATGGCGGTGGATTTTCCCTCGGTCTTTCCGCTCCATAAGTCTTTATTACAAAATCTTGCAGATAGGGCTCGTTTTGAATCTCATCAAACATCCAGTTGTACTTGTAATAAGCATCAAATCTGGTTGCCGCTCTGCGAGCATTCTCTTCGTTATCAAAAAGAATCGCCAGCATAATCATATTCCATGCACTAACCGTAATGCCATAAATGCATCCCTTACCATATTTTGAACATTCTATTGGGGGATATTCCAGTGATGGCAACACAACTTTAATTTGCCCATCACCCGCTTCTTCCTCGGCCATCTTCCACATTTTTTCACGAGTATATTCTCTGTTCTCGCATCCACTTAAAAGTAATATAAAAAACGGCAGTAGAAACCATACCCATTTATAAACGCTAAAAATCCTTACATCCATGAACTCTTATCGACAACGATCGCACGCAACTTTAACTATTTATATAATATTCTGTTTAGTATTTTGTCCAGAGTTGTTTTATTAGCTTCAACCCAGTAATCTTAATCCATCCTATCTAAGTCGGCCAATCGTTGAGCAATCACTTGAACCAACGGGAAACTAAATCCGCCCGCTTTTTCTGAGACGAAACGTAGATCTTCACGACAAACAAAAAAATTTATTCGAAACCCCCACTGCTGTAATAGTTGCTCCAGCGCAAGTGGAGAGAAAAGTTTACGTAACGGATGACGGCCAACATTAACATCATCTACACACAATAATTGCCCAGCAATTTTCCCTTCTGTTGGATTCAAATAATATGGAGGCCGAACTGTAAAATTAGTCTTTGGTGAAATCATTGTCTCTAAAACAAAACTTCCTCCCGTTTTCAAATATAAAAAAATATTTCTAAAATACGCATCAATATCATCTTCGCAACAAATACAGTGCAAACAATGATCATCAATTACTAAATCGAAAGTATCGACAAAATCAAAATTAGCAATTGTAATATCTAGA